>JBDUCV010000019.1:0-34170 GCA_040003255.1 Actinomycetota bacterium | reverse complement strand
GAGTTGTCGTCCTGGCACAGGAAGAAGCCCGGATGCTCAACCACAACTACATCGGTACCGAGCACATCCTGCTCGGCTTGATCCACGAGGGCGAAGGCGTTGCGGCCAAGGCTCTTGAGTCGCTCGGCATTTCACTGGAAGCTGTCCGCCAACAGGTCGAGGAGATCATCGGCCAAGGCCAGCAGGCCCCTTCCGGGCACATCCCGTTCACGCCGCGGGCCAAGAAGGTGCTCGAGCTCTCGCTGCGTGAGGCGTTGCAGCTGGGCCACAACTACATCGGCACCGAGCACATCTTGCTAGGGCTGATCCGCGAGGGCGAGGGCGTCGCCGCCCAGGTGCTGGTGAAGCTCGGCGCCGATTTGAACCGGGTCCGCCAACAGGTCATTCAGCTGCTCAACGGCTACCAGAGCAAGGAACCGGCCGGCACGGCGTCGGAATCCGCTCCGTCCACGTCGTTGGTGCTCGACCAGTTCGGCCGCAACCTGACCCAGGCAGCCCGCGAGGGCAAGCTCGACCCAGTCATCGGCCGCGAGAAAGAAATCGAGCGGCTGATGCAGGTGCTCAGCCGCCGCACCAAGAACAATCCGGTGCTGATCGGCGAGCCCGGCGTCGGCAAGACAGCCGTCGTCGAGGGACTCGCCCAGGCGATCATCAAGGGCGAGGTGCCCGAGACGCTGAAGGACAAGCAGCTCTACACCCTTGACCTTGGTTCGCTGGTCGCCGGTTCGCGCTATCGCGGTGACTTCGAGGAGCGCCTGAAGAAGGTGCTCAAAGAAATCCGCACCCGTGGCGACATCATCATGTTCATCGACGAGATCCACACCCTGGTGGGCGCGGGTGCCGCCGAAGGCGCGATCGACGCCGCGTCCATCCTCAAGCCGATGCTCGCGCGTGGCGAGCTGCAGACCATCGGTGCGACCACGATCGACGAGTACCGCAAGCACCTGGAGAAGGACGCCGCGCTCGAACGGCGCTTCCAGCCCGTGCAGGTGGGCGAACCGACGGTGGCGCACACGATCGAGATCCTCAAGGGTCTGCGTGATCGTTACGAGGCGCACCACCGCGTCTCGATCACCGACGCGGCGCTCGTTGCCGCGGCCGGGCTGGCCGACCGCTACATCAGCGACCGGTTCCTGCCCGACAAGGCGATTGACCTGATCGATGAGGCCGGCTCGCGGATGCGCATCCGCCGGATGACCGCACCGCCGGATCTACGCGAGTTCGACGAGCGCATCGCTGAGGTCCGCCGTGAAAAAGAATCCGCAATCGACGCACAGGATTTTGAGAAGGCCGCATCGCTGCGTGACAAGGAAAAAACGCTGCTTGGCGAGAAGGCCCAGCGTGAGCAGGAATGGAAGGCCGGCGACCTCGACGTGGTGGCCGAGGTCGACGACGAGCAGATCGCCGAGGTCCTCGCCATCTGGACGGGCATCCCGGTCTTCAAGCTCACCGAGGAAGAGACCGCGCGTCTGCTGCGAATGGAAGACGAACTGCACAAGCGGGTCGTCGGCCAGCAGCAGGCGATCAAAGCCGTGTCGCAGGCGATTCGGCGCACGCGTGCCGGACTGAAGGACCCGAAGCGCCCCGGTGGTTCGTTCATCTTCGCCGGCCCGTCCGGTGTGGGTAAGACCGAGCTGTCCAAGACGCTGGCCGAGTTCCTATTCGGTGACGCCGACGCGTTGATCCAGCTCGACATGTCCGAGTACCACGACCGATACACGGTGTCGCGGCTGGTCGGTGCCCCTCCTGGCTACGTCGGCTACGACGAGGGTGGCCAACTCACCGAGAAGGTGCGCCGCAAGCCGTTCAGCGTGGTGCTCTTCGACGAGATCGAGAAGGCTCATCCCGACGTGTTCAACACGCTGTTGCAGGTGCTCGAGGACGGTCGGCTCACCGACGGCCAAGGGCGGGTGGTGGATTTCAAGAACACCGTGCTGATTCTGACCACCAACCTCGGTACGCGAGATGCGTCCAAGGCAATCGGGCGGCTTGGATTCTCCGGTGCCAATGACAGTGCGTCGGACTACGAGCTGATGAAGCAGAAGGTGAACGACGAGCTCAAGCAGCACTTCCGGCCCGAGTTCCTCAACCGCATCGACGACATCATCGTCTTCCACCAGCTGACCGAGGACGAGATCGTCAGCATCGTCGAGCTGATGACCGCCCGCCTGGACCTCCAGCTACGCAACAAGGACATGGGTATGGAACTCACGCCCGCGGCCAAGGCGCTACTGGCGAAGAAGGGCTACGACCCGGTGCTCGGCGCGCGGCCGCTGCGCCGGACGATCCAGCGCGAGATCGAGGATGCGCTTTCCGAGCGGATCCTGTTCGGCGACCTCGCCCCCGGGCAGATCGTCGTGGTCGACGCCGAGCCGTCGCCTGACGCGAATGAGAAGAACGGCACGTTCACCTTCCGCGGTGAGCTCAAGCCGTCACCGCTGCCGGACCTCGCTCCAGTAGGCGAGGCCAGCGCCGAATAGCTCGACCTGCTCCCGACGGGGCCGCTTCTTTCCAGTGGTGGCCCCGTCGCGCTGCCAGAGCTGGGTCAGGACGTCGCGGCCGGTGTTGCGTCGATCACGACGCGCCATGGCCGCACCGAGTACGAACTCACCAGACCATGCCGCACGTAGGGATCCTGCTCGGCGAACCGTTCGACCACCGCCGCGTCGTCCGTGACCCAAACGAACAGGGCGCGATCAGCCGGGTCGAGTGCGCCGGCCAGTAGCAGCTCGCCGCGCGAGCGGGCCGCACCCGCGAGGGCAAGATGCTCGTCCCGGAACTCGCCGCGCCGATCGAGGTAGTCCCCGACCAGTACGTATTCCAGCACCAGGTAGGCCATGGTCGTTCCTCTCGCGGTAGGCGCCGGTCGCTGCGGACGCGATCCGATCGCGAGGCTATCGTCGCCGAGGCGCTGCCCGATCGCGAGGCTATCCTCGCGGTCGTGCGCCTGGTCTCGATGCTTCCGTCGGCCACCGAGATCGTCTACGCCCTGGGCCTCAGCGATGACCTGGTCGGCGTCACCTTCGAGTGCGACGAACCGGCATCCGCGCGCACCGACAAGACGGTGGTCGTGGGTGGCCGCGATACCCGAGGGATGACCCCACGTGAGATCGACGACTACGTCCGGGCCCAGCTGGCTGCCGGCGCGGACCTTTACACCCTGCATGCGGACGCGCTCGCCTCGTTGGATCCGCAGCTCATCCTGACCCAGGACCTGTGCCGGGTCTGCGCGCTGCCGTCCAACCAGGTCGAGGACGCCTTGGCGTACCTGGGCTGTCGGGCCGAGGTCATCTCTCTTGACCCGCACACGCTGGAGGAGGTGCTCGACTCGATCGTCATGGTCGGGCGGCGGACCGGAGTCGCGCAGCGCGCCGATTGCCTGGTCGCCGGACTGCGCGCGCGACTGGCGGGCGTGGCAGCGGCGGTCGACGGCTTGCCTCGTCCCCGGGCTGCAGTGGTCGAGTGGGTCGACCCGCCGTTCACCGCCGGCCATTGGGTGCCTGACCTGGTGCGCGCGGCAGGTGGCGACCCGGTTGCATGCTCGCCCGGCGCGCGCTCGGTCGAGACGACCTGGGACGCGATTGCCGCGACTCGGCCGGATCTGGTGGTGGTGTCTCCCTGCGGGTTTCACCTGGCCGGAGCCGCCGAGCAGGCCCGGGCAGTGGCCGAGTTGCTGGCTGACGTCCCGGTCTGGGCGATCGACGCCGACGGCATTGTGGTTCGACCGGGTCCGCGGCTGGTCGACGGCGTCCAGGCAATCGCCGCGATCCTGCACCCCACTGCGGCGCCGCCACCCGGGCCCGACGCGATCCGGCTAGTGCGTTGACCAGCTGCCCGGCAGGGCAAACCGGCCGTCGGCCAACGGTTCGATCAGACCGTCGGCAATGAGCGCGTCGAACGCCCTGACGCGCTGCGCCCGATCCGCCCACACCAGATCGAGGCTCGCCCGGGAGACCGGCCTGGACGAGGCGCGCAGCACATCCAGCAGCAGTCCGCGGACCTGGCGGTCGCTGCCGAGGTAACGCTGCCGTGCTGCACCACGCCCGTCGTATGGCGGCGCACCGGCCCGTTGCCACGCGCACCGGCTGGCGACCGGGCAGGCGGTGCACCGCGGGCTGCGAGCGGTGCAGACGAGCGCGCCGAGCTCCATGAGTGCGGCGCTGACCCGGGCCGCCCGCGCCGGGTCGTCGGGCAGTACCGCTTCGACGGCTGCTCGATCACCGGCCGCACGGGCCGTTGACGGAGGTCCGGCGGCGCCCTGGCCGCGCATCAGCCGAGCGCACACCCGCGCGACGTTTGTGTCGACGACCGGGTGTCGCTGCCCGAATGCGAACGCGGCAACGGCCCGCGCCGTGTATTCGCCGACGCCAGGCAGCGACAGCAGGGCATCGACGTCGGCGGGCACCCTGCCGCCGAAGCGGGTGTCAATGGCTCGAGCGCACGAGTGCAAGTGCAATGCCCGGCGCGGGTAGCCCAACTTTCCCCACATCCGCACCGCGTTGCCGGGCGAGTCGGCGGCCAATGCGGCAGGCGTCGGCCATCGCGCCAGCCATGCGTCGTAGCCGGCCAGCACCCGGCTCACCTGGGTCTGCTGCAGCATGATCTCGCTGACCAGCACCGCCCACGGGCTCGCGTCGCTTCGCCGCCACGGAAGCTCGCGCGCCGCATGGCCATACCAGTTGAGCAGCGGGTCGGCGAGATCCATCACGGCGGCGATCGTCGCACGCGCGTCCTACCGGTGCTCGCAGCGCGGTGAGATAACGTGATTTGGCGATGTTGCAACCGATCGGATCCCTGCCGCCCGTCGTCTACTGGCGCCGGCGCTTGTTGGTGTTGGGCCCCATCGTGCTGATCTTGCTCACTGTCTACGTCGTGTGGTCAGGCGGATCGGAGAAGCCTGCGGCGGCCCCGTCCAGCGCGCGCCCCGCAGCGTCTCGGAGCTCGTCGGCGGCCGCATCGCGTCCGGCGACCCGGTCGAGTACGGCGGCCCATACCGGGGCGGCGGTGCCCACGGCCTGCGCGGCGGCGGCGCTCAAGATCAGCGCAGCCAGCAGCGCCCCGAAATACAAAGTCAACCAACAGCCGACGCTGCTCTTGCAGGTGATCAATGCGGGCTCGGCCCCGTGCGTCGAGGACCTCTCCGACCAGCAGATCGAACTGCTCGTCTACAACGGCCAATCCCGCGTGTGGGGCAGCCACGACTGCCTGATTCAGCCCGGCACGAGTCCAGAGACGCTGCCAGTAGGCATGGCGGTGCGCCGCTCGATCGTCTGGACCGGCCTGTCGTCGCAGCCGCAATGCGCAGGCACGCGGCAGCGGGTCGGCGCCGGCAGCTACACGCTGCACGCGCGCCTCGGCGGCGTCGAGGGTGCCACCGCCAATTTCACGATCAGCTAGCTCGGCACACAGCTACGGATAGCGGTCGATGATCGAGGCATCGGCCAGCCGGGAGATCGCCTCGCGGACGGTGCGGGCACGCGCCTCACCGACGCCTTCGACCCCCAGCAGTTCTTCGACGCTGGCGGCCAGCAGCTTCTGCAGACCACCGAAGTGTTCGACGACGCGATCGAGGATCGTCGGGGGCAGCCGGGGCACGCGCGCGAGCAGCCGGTAGCCACGAGGACTGGCCGCCGCATCCAGCACCTCCGGGACGGCACCGAACCCCATCGCCCGCGCCACGGGAGTCAGGTCGAGCAGGTCGGTGGACGATAGGTCCGCAAGCTCGGCCATGACCTGCTCGGCATTACGGCCGCGTCGGCCCGTCGGTACGTAGTCGCGGGCGATCAGTTCCCGATCGGTGTCGACACCGGCCATCAGCTCGTCGAGTTGCAGCGCGAGCAACCGTCCGTCGGTGCCCAGCTCGATCACGTAGCCGGTGATCTCGTCGGCAATCCGACGCACCATCTCGAGGCGTTGCGACACCATCGTGGCGTCGCGTGCGGTCACCAGGTCCTCGATCTCGAGCGCCGAAAGGGTGTTGGACACCTCGTCGAGCCGAGACTTGTACCTCTCGAGGGTGGCGATGGCCTGGTTGGCGCGGCCGAGCATCTCGCTGGAGCTCTCCAGTACATGGCGACGCGCACCGAGGTAGAGGCTGATGATGCGCATCGACTGCGACACCGAGATGACCGGATAGCCGGTCTGCACCGCCACGCGCTGTGCGGTGCGGTGGCGGGTGCCCGACTCCTCTGTCGGAATGGCTGGATCGGGCATCAGGTGGGTGGCAGCCCGCAGCACGCGCTCGCCGTCGGAGGACAGCACCACCGCGCCGTCCATCTTTGCCAGTTCACGCAGCCGGGTGCCAGCGAATTCGACGTCAAGCGGGAAGCCGCCGGTGCAGAGCTCTTCGACCGTATTGTCGAACCCGAGGACGACCAACGCGCCGGTGTTGCCGCGCAGGATCCGTTCTAGTCCATCGCGCAGCGGGGTTCCTGGCGCGACCGTTGCCAGCACGGCGCGCAGAGCCACATCGCGCTCGCTTGTCGGCACCCCGCACGCTCCCTGATGGGTTCTCGTTGCGGATCAGTGTAGGAGGATGTTGGCGCGATCTGGCCGAATCGGCTCATCCAGCTCCGCGGATCGTGTGTAGCGCAGGTCGTCGAGGCTCGCGGAGCTGGTCGCACAGGCCCGTCGCGACGGCCAGGGCGGCGCCGATGCTGGCGACCGGGATGGTGGTGATGCCGCTGACCTGATGCGGCGCCACGGAGTCCCCGGCATGACCCGCTGGTACCAACGCGGTGGTGAACCCCAGCCGGGCGGCCTCGGCCAGCCGACGCTCAAGCGCGCCGACCCGGCGCACGTCACCGGACAGCGACACCTCGCCGATTGCGCACAGGGTGGGCGGCAGCGGCGTCTCGCGGGCGGCTGATGCGATGGCGAGAGCAATGGCCAGATCGGCGCCGGGCTCGCTTGCCGACATGCCGCCGACCGTTGACGCGTAAACCTCGTGATCCCCTAGCGGGATTCCGGCGTGCCGGGTGAGTACGGCGAGCAGCATCGCGACCCGGCTGGTGTCGAGGTCGGAAACCGCTCGACGCGGGGAGCCGCCAGTGACCGACCTGACCACAAGCGATTGGATCTCGGTAACGAGGGGTCGGCGTCCTTCGACAGTGACCGTCACGCAGGTGCCCGGCACTGCCGTCGCCCGGTCGGACAGGAACAACCCCGACGGATCGGCCAGCCCGGCAATGCCGTTCTCGCGCATCTCGAAGCAGCCCACCTCGTCGGCCGCGCCGTAGCGATTCTTCGTCGCCCGGATCAAGCGGAGCGGCGAATGCCGTTCGCCCTCGAAGTGCAGTACGACGTCGACAAGGTGCTCCAGCACGCGAGGTCCGGCGATCGAGCCGTCCTTGGTCATGTGACCGACGATTACCGTGGCGATGCCGCGTTCCTTGGCAAGTGCGATCAAGGCGGCGGCCACCGCCCGGATCTGAGTGACCGCCCCGGCCGCACTGTCGATCGTGCCGATCGAGATCGTCTGTACCGAGTCGACGACCAGCAACCCGGGGGAGACCTGGTCGACGTGGGTGAGCAACGCGCCGAGGTCGTTCTCGGCGGCCAAGAACAACTTGGGGTGAATGGCGCCGGTGCGAGTGGCGCGCAACCGGACCTGCGCCGGTGATTCCTCACCCGTCACGATTAGGGCGGGCGCTGCGCCGCGTGCCGCATAGCGGTGCGCAACGTCGAGCAGCAGCGTCGATTTGCCCACCCCCGGCTCGCCGGCAAGCAGCACAACCGAACCGGGCACCAGTCCGCCGCCGAGCACCCGGTCGAGTTCGCTCACGCCGGTGGGGCGCGGCTGGGCCGCGTCGACGTCTAGCTCGTCGATCGGGCGAGCGGAGCGACGCACGGGCACCGGGACGACGGAAGCCACCCGGCTCGACGCCCCGACCTCGATCACCGTCCCCCAGGCTTGACACTCCGCGCAGCGACCCAGCCAGCGCACCGAGGCAGCACCGCATTCAGTACAGCGGAAGATCACGGCCGATCGCCGGGCCGAACTGGGTCTGGTCACGGTGCCGAACGCTAGGGGTGAGCACCGACACAATCCGGCTAGACGTCGGCGAGGTCGGTCACTCCGCAGTCGGGGCGATGTCGAGCGTCGGACGGGTCGACGGTGGAGCGGTGAGGTGTACCGACACCGGGAAGGTCACCGTGCCCGCGTTGGCGAAGTTAAAGGTGACATTGATCGACTGCGCTGGGAACAATTGCTCGGTCAGGCCACGCAGCTGGATCGATGGATTCGTCAGACGGTATCCGATCGACACCGATTGCCTACCTGGCACCAGTAGCGGAAGCGCGGCTCGGCCCGCTGGCGTCGATCCGCTCGGAGGCGCCGTGCTGCCCGAGGATGCCGATCCGCTCGCCGACCCGCTGGCGGTTCCCTCCCCCGCGGCGCGGGTGAGGGTCATGATCTGGACGCTCTGCGCGGCGTCGGTTGTGACCGAGGTGAGCGTGTCGGCTTCCAGCGCGGCGTTGGCGATGATCAGTTGCAGCGGTGCGTCGCCGCCTTTGGGCCAGCTCTGGTCCTTGGGCGCGGCAACGGTGACCGCGCGAAGCGCGATCGAGCCGACGTTCGCGTTGACCCCCTCGATCGCCGGGGTTTGCCGGACGGTTTGCGCGATCTGCCCCGCCGCGCAGCCGGTCAGCAGGACGAGCGTGCCCGCGACAGCGGCGCCGGCTCGGAAGCTACGCCTGCGACCCCACGGATTACCCGGCTCTGCCATCACGACGGCGGACTCCTCGCTCGCGGCCCGAGGCGCCGCAGTGCTGAATCGAGCGGCGACCGTCCACACTGTAGCGATCACCGGGCAGACGGCGCGGTGGGGCTCATCAGGGCTCCACTCGTACTCGATCCGACCGGGTTATGCCAGCCCGCAAACCGGGATATTCCGCCGCGGGGCCTGCCTACTCCCGTGTTATTCTTGAGGTAGCGAAAGGGGCCCGATCCATGACGTTCAAGGTCGGCGAGACCGTTGTATACCCCCATCACGGGGCGGCCAAGATTGAAGCAATCGAGCAGCGAACCATCAAGGGAGAGCAGCGAACCTACCTGGTCCTCAAGGTTGCGCAGGGCGACTTGACCGTGCTCGTTCCGTCCGACAATGCGGAGATCGTGGGTGTACGCGACGTCGTCGGCCAAGAGGGTCTAGACCGGGTATTCGAAGTATTGCGTGCGCCGCACACCGAAGAGCCCACGAACTGGTCACGGCGGTACAAGGCGAACGGCGAAAAGCTCGCATCCGGTGACGTCAACAAGGTGGCCGAGGTCGTCCGCGATCTGTGGCGGCGCGACAAGGACCGTGGCCTATCGGCCGGCGAGAAGCGCATGTTGGCCAAGGCCCGGCAGATCCTGGTGAGCGAATTGGCGCTGGCCGAAGGCACCAACGAAGACAAGGCCGAACTGGTCCTCGACGAGGTTCTCGCCGAGGCAGTCGCATAGTTCGAGATCCGCAGATGGCGGCGCACGGTCACCTGACCGTCGCCGCCATTCTCGTTGCCGCGGGCGACGGTGCCAGATTGGGCGGCTCGGTGCCGAAGGCATTCTGCGAGATCGGCGGCCAGACGCTCCTCGAGCGCGCCCTGCGACCGTTCGCCGCGCATGCGGGTGTTCGCGACCTCGTCGTCGTCGCGCGTGCTGACCAGCTCGACCGCGCGGCCGGTCTTGCCCCGCTTGCTCGGGTCGTGGCCGGCGGGGCGACGCGGCAGGCGTCGGTGGCCTGCGGTATCGCGGCCCTGAGTGAGGACGTCGACACGGTCTTGGTGCACGACGTCGCGCGACCGTTCGTCCCTGCCGAGGTGATCGACCGGGTCCTCGCCGCACTGATGTCAGGGGCTGACGCGGTCGTCCCGACGACGCAAGTCCTCGACACGGTGAAACGGGTCGCACCGTCCGGCGCCGTGCTCGAAACCGTCGATCGCTCGACGTTGCGGGCTGCGCAGACGCCGCAGGGCTTCCGTCGAGGGGTGCTCGAGGCCGCCCACCGTCATTCCGCGGCCGCCGTCTCGACCGACGATGCCGCGCTCGTCGAGGCATGCGGCGGACGGGTCGTGGTGGTCGACGGCGCGGACGAGTCGTTCAAGATCACCCGTCCGTGGGATCTGCTGCTAGCCGAAGCGGTCGCCGGCCGATGATGCGAACCGGCATCGGGGTGGACGTCCATCAGGTGCAGGCGGGTCGGCCGTGCTGGCTCGCCGGGGTGCTCTGGCCGGGTGTCGATGGCTGCGCCGGCCATTCCGACGGCGACGTGGCCGCGCACGCCGGCTGCGACGCGCTGCTATCGGCGGCGGGGCTGGGTGACCTCGGGTCAGTATTTGGCACCGACCGTCCGCAATGGGCCGGCGCGTCTGGGGTGACCCTGCTCGGCGAGGTGGCGCGGTTGCTCGTCGGAGCGGGCTGGACGATCGGCAACGTGGCGATTCAGGTGATCGGCAACGCCCCGCGGATCGGTCCCCGCCGCGGCGAAGCTCAATCGGTGCTCTCGTCCGCGGTCGGTGCGCCGGTGTCGATCAGTGCGACGACGACGGACGGGCTGGGGCTGACCGGTCGCGGCGAGGGCTTGGCGGCGATCGCCACCGCGTTGATCAGCCGCTGAGTTCTGCTGGTGATCTTCCTGCGCATGCGCCCCGCGACGCCGCATTAGCAAAAGAATCAACCCGTGTCGCCGCGGCTGAGCGCCTGGGTGAGGTCTGCCCACAGGTCTTCGACATGCTCGATACCGACTGACAACCGAAGGAGCTGCGGGGGAGTTCCGCGTTGCGCATCGATGGCGTAGCGACCGCGACGCTCGATGAGCGACTCGACGCCGCCGAGGCTGGTGGCGTGGCTGATGAGCTGCACCCGCTGGCAGACGGACTCAGCGTCCTCGGCCCACCCCGCGACCTCGAAGGAGATCATCGCCCCGAATCCATCGTGCAGTCGTGCGGTCCGCTCGTGGAACGGGTCGTCGGGCAGCCCCGGGTAACGCACCCGGTCGACTGCGGGGTGAGCGGTGAGCCGTTGTGCCAGCTCGAGCGCGGTGGCTTGCGCCCGCTGCATGCGCAGCGCCAGCGTCCGGACGCCGCGCAGGGCGAGGAATGACTCGAGCGATCCGGGCATCGCCCCGGTCATCGCTCGGCGATCCTCCAATTCGGCACCGAGTTGCTGGTCGGCCGTCACCAGTACGCCCATCAACAGGTCGGAATGCCCGGCCAGGTATTTCGTAACGGAATGCATCACCACGTCCACGCCGTATTCGAGCGGCCGGACGACGAACGGGGTGTTGAACGTCGAATCCATGCACACCATCGCGCCAGCGGCATGCGCCGCCTCGACGATCGGCGGCAGGTCGGCCACCCCCAGCAGCGGATTGGTCGGCGACTCGATCCACAGCAGGCCAGCGCCGGGCAGCGCGGCGCGGACCGCGTCGGTATCGGTGATGTCGACCTCACGCAAGGTGATCCGGCCTAACCGCTGCTGCTCGGGAAAGATCGTCGCGGTGCCGCTGTAGCTTGTCGCCGGCGTGACGACGACGCTGCCGACCGGGCGCCCCTCCGCGATGGCGGCGATCGCAGCCATTCCCGAGGCAAAAGCCAGCGCTTGTCCGCCTTCGAGATCGCCGACCGCCTGCTCGAAGGATCGGATCGTGTCGCTGCTGCCCTGCCGCAGGTAGTAGTTATCGTCCGGCCCGTGGTGGAACGGAGCCGACAGCACAATCGGTGTGCTGAGCGGCGCTCGGGGGCTGCGCTCGGGTCGTCCACTGGCCACGGCGATCGTCTCGCGATGCAGGGTCACCGCGATCACGCTAGCCGGTGCAAGGATGTGGACATGCCAGCCAATCTGCCCCAAGCGGCCCAGGACCTACTCGACGCGCCGACCTTCGTCACCCTCTCCACGGTGGCCGACGACGGGAGTCCGCACTCGACCGTGCTGTGGGTGAAGCGCGACGGCGGCGACGTCCTGCTGTCGACCGTGCAGGGACGGGTCAAGGAGAAGCACCTGCGCCGCGACCCGCGCGTCACCGTCTGCTTCTTCGACCCGGCGAACCCCTATAGCTACTTCACGATCGCGGGTACGGCGTCGATGACCACAGAGAATGGCTTCGCATTGATCGATGAGTTGTCGCACAAGTACATGGGAAAGCCCTACACGTGGGACGAAGGCACCGACAACGTGCAGGTGATCGTGCGAGTGGCGCCCGAGCGCGTGTATCCGTCCTAGGCCGCTGCGGCGAGGCGCCGTCACCCGTCAACTTCGGTCAGGCGTCCATCAGCGTCGACCCCGAGAAAGGGACTGACGGTCATTAGGATGGCGCGGTGGCACTGCAGCTCTATGACACCGCGACCCGGTCGCTGCGGCCCTTCGAGCCGCACCAGCCTGGCAAGGCGTCGATCTACTTGTGCGGTGCCACCGTCCAGGCGCCCCCGCATATCGGCCACATCCGCTCGGGCGTCAACTTCGACATCCTGTCCAGGTGGCTCACGTCGAGCGGCTATCAGGTCACCTTCGTCCGCAACGTCACCGACATCGACGACAAGATCTTGCGCAAGTCGGCCGAGAACGGCCAGCCGTGGTGGGCATGGGGCGCGCGTAACGAGCGCGCGTTCAGTTGGTCCTACACCGCGCTGGGCTGCCTGCCGCCGACCTACGAGCCGCGGGCCACCGGACACATCCCCGAAATGGTCGAGTTGATGCAGCGGCTGATCGCGAACGGGCATGCCTACGAATCCGGTGGCGACGTCTACTTCGACGTGCGGTCCTTTCCCCGCTACGGCGAGCTATCGGGTCAGAAGCTCGATGCCATGCATCCGGCCGGCGACAGCGAAGGTGAGCACCGCAAGCGTGATCCGCGTGACTTTGCGCTGTGGAAGTCGGCCAAGGAAGGCGAGCCCTACTGGCCGACCCCGTGGGGTAACGGCCGGCCAGGCTGGCACTTGGAATGCTCGGCCATGGCCACCCGATACCTCGGCGGCACGTTCGACATCCACGGCGGCGGTCTAGACCTGGTCTTCCCGCACCACGAGAACGAGATTGCCCAGTCGGTCGGAGCGGGGGATGCGTTCGCGCGGTACTGGCTGCACAACGCATGGTTGACGATCGGCGGAGAGAAGATGTCGAAGTCACTCGGCAATTCGCTGCTGGTCAGCGAAATTCTCCAGCGATGGCGTCCGGTCGAGGTGCGCTACTACCTCGGGGCCGCGCACTATCGATCGCACGTCGAGTTCTCGACGGCGGCGTTGGACGAGGCGGCGGCTTCTTATCAGCGCATCGAGCGTTTCGTCACCCGGGCCACCGATGCAGCGGGGACGGTCGAGGGGGCCGCGCTGCCCGGCGGCTTCGCCAACGCGATGGACGACGACCTCGGTGTTCCGGCCGCGCTGGCTGTCGTCTACGACGCCGTGAAGAACGGCAACGCCGCACTCGACGCCGGCGACCTCGACACCGGTCGGCAGGCCGCTCGCGAGGTCGTCGCGATGACCGAGGTGCTTGGTATCAGCCCGACGCAGTGGGCCGCGACGGGCACCGATCAGCTGCGCGATGTCGTCGACGGCTTGGTGCGGATGGTGATCGAACAGCGCGAGGCGGCCAGGGCGCGAAAGGACTTCGCGGCGGCAGACGCGATCCGTGATCAGCTCGCCGCCGCCGGAATCACGCTCGAAGACACGCCAGCCGGTCCGCGCTGGACGGTGAAGTGATGGCAGGCAATTCCGAGCGACGCGGCGCCATCCGCAAGTCCAAGAAGGGCGCCATCGTCGGATCGGGCGGCCAGCGGCGGCAAGCCCTGCGTGGCAAGGGACCGACGCCAAAGGCTGAGGCACGCAAAGGCCACCCTGCGGCTCGGCGCGCGGCTACCGGCGCCCGACGCGAGCAGAACCGACGCCCCGCCGGTGGCGACGCACCCGAACTGCTACTCGGCCGCAATCCGGTCGCGGAGGCGCTGCGGGCGAAAGTGCCGGCGACCGCGTTGTACGTGGCGCTGGGTATCGAGTCCGACGAGCGGATCACCGAGGCGGTTCGGTTGGCAGGTAACCGCGGCATCGCGTTGCTCGAGGTGAGCCGCGGCGAGCTCGATCGGCGCACCGGCGGATTGCTGCACCAGGGCATCGCTCTGCAAGTGCCGCCGTTTCGCTACAGCGCGCTACCCGATGTGCTGGCCGCGGCGAACGAGTCGACCAGCGCCCCGCTTTTGGTCGCGCTGGACGGGGTCACCGATCCGCGCAACCTCGGCGCGGTGATTCGCAGCGCGGTCGCCTTCGGTGCGCACGGCGTGATCGTCCCTGAACGGCGGGCAGCCGGTGTGACCGCGACGGCGTGGCGAACTTCCGCTGGCACGGCCGCACGCATCCCGGTCGCCCAGGTGACCAACCTGGTGCGGGCGCTGCGGGATTGTCAGCAGGCCGGACTGGTCGTAATTGGCCTCGACGCCGACGGCCCGACCACGCTCGACGAGCTCGAGACCGGCGTCGATCCAATCGTTGTCGTCGTCGGGTCCGAGGGCCGCGGGCTGTCCCGGCTGGTCGGCGAGACCTGCGACCTGACCGTGTCAATCCCGATGATCGGCAACGCCGAGTCGCTCAACGCGTCGGTAGCGACCGCCGTGGCGCTCGCCGAGATAGCCCGCCGCCGCAGGACGGCCTAGCCGACCGAAGCGGGTGCCTCTTGGTCGGCTACCTACCCAGATGGCGTTAGCCGAGGCGCTCGCCGGTCTCGGGATGGAACGCGTGCTCCTCGTTCGGCCGAGCCGCGACCTTGATCGTGTCACCGATGCGCGGCGGCACCCGGCCGTCGAAGCGTACGACGTACTGCTGAGCGTTCGCCTCGTCCTGGCCGGGCAGCGTGCCGTAGACGAATGCGTCGGCGCCGAGTTCCTCCACCAGGTTGACGTGCAGTGTCATCGCGTCCTCGCCGTCCTTAGCGATGTGCCACGACTCGGGCCGCACGCCCAGGGTGATCTTCTGCAGACCGGCCTTCTGCGCCGCGTCCACCGTCGCCTGCTGCAACGGCACCACGTACTCACCGAGCTTCGCGCCGCCTGGCACGATCTCGGACGTGCGCAGATTCATCGCCGGCGAGCCGATGAAGCCGGCGACGAAGGCGTTGCCGGGCCGGTCGTACAGGTTGCGCGGGGTGTCGACCTGCTGCAGGATGCCACCCTCCTTGAGGATCGCGACCCGGTGGCCCATCGTCATCGCCTCGACCTGGTCGTGGGTGACATAGAGGGTGGTCGTGCCCAGTCGCGCCTGGAGCGCGGCGATGTTCGCCCGGGTCTCAACCCGCAGCTTCGCGTCGAGGTTCGACAGCGGCTCGTCCATCAGGAACACGCTCGGCTCACGCACGATCGCGCGGCCCATGGCCACCCGCTGGCGCTGACCACCCGACAGTGCTTTGGGCTTGCGCTCGAGATAGGGCTCGAGGTCGAGCAACTTCGCCGCGGCGCGCACCTTATTGGCGCGCTCGGCCTTGTCGACGCCCTTCAGCTTGAGGGCGAAGCCCATGTTCTCGGCCACCGACATGTGCGGGTACAGCGCGTAGTTCTGGAAGACCATCGCGATGTCGCGGTCCTTCGGGGGCTTCTGCGAGACGTCGACTCCGGCGATGCGAATCTCGCCCTCGTCGACGTCTTCGAGCCCGGCGAGCATGCGCAGCGCGGTGGATTTTCCGGAGCCGGACGGGCCGACCAGGACCATGAACTCGCCGTCGGAAATGTCCAGATCGAGGGCATTCACGGACGGTACGGGGTTACCGGGATAAATCCGGCTCGCTTTGATGAATTCGACTGCGGCCATGGGAGAACTCCCTGTGTCGGTGTGGGCTGACCGCACCGGGTACGGGCCGCCGGGCCGGATGTCGGCGCGCCTCACGGATTTCCGAACGGCCGGTGTGATTCCGCCCCACCGAAGACAGGCGGCACCGTCCGGACGGCATAGCGGTCGGGACACCGGCATTTGACACGTCGGCTTCACCGACTGTCAAGCGCCGACCTGGGATTTCATCGACTATCAAGCTGCAACCGGCGGCCTTCACCGAGGATCAAGCGGCGACCCGTGGGACTTCACCCGATACTGATCCAGTAGCGCAGCTTGGTGCCGCGCTCGTCCTCGAGCACCCCGCCGTTCGCCTCGATCGCCCTTCGTGAACCCACGTTGTCTGTATCGCACGTCACCAGCACCCGGTCGACGCCAAGGCCCCTGCTGATCGGCAGCGCCGACCGGAGCATCGCGGTGGCGTAGCCGCGGCGGCGGGCCGTCGGCCGGACGTCGTACCCGATGTGACCACCGAACTCGAGCAGCCACGGGGTGAGCCGGTGCCGGATCGCGAGCCGGCCGAGGTACTCCTCGCCCTCGATGAACCACCGGGTCGTGCACGGGACGAAGCCCTCCGGGCGCGGCGCGTTTTCAGCCGCGTCCCCGATGAGCTCCTCGACGTAGCGCCCGAAGACGGCCGGATCGGACCAGGTGGCGGCATAGTCACGGATCTCGCGGCCCACCATGCTCGTGTCGGCGGCGCTCCCCCGCCCTTCGGCGCGAAACTCCGCCATGGCGGCCAGGAACGAGCGGTGCACCGCGGTTGTCGGCGAAGTCAGCTCAGGCACTTTTCGCCTTCCGGCTTGGGCGATAGAACTCCTGCGGCGGAACCTCTCCTCTGAGCTCGGCGACCTCGTCGCGGACCGCGACCATGATCGTTTGGGTGATCTCGCGCAACACGCTCAGGGTGACCTCGGCGCCGGCGTACTTGCTCATGTCGAGGGGCTCGCCAACCGATGCCTGCGCGGTGCGCCGTCTGAACAGGCCGCCTTTCTGCTTCTGCGCGCCCCACTGGCCGATCGGCACCACCGGCACATTCGGCGCGCGCATCACGAGGCGCGCCAGGCCGGTCTTGGCCTGCATCGGCCAGTGATCTGGGTCTTTCGTGATCGTGCCCTCGGGGTAGATCACCACCGCTTCGCCCTGATCGAGCGCATCGACCGCGTCCTGCAGCGACTGAACAGCCTCGCTCGATCCACGATGTACCGGGATCTGCTTGGCGCCGAGCATCAACCGGCCAACGCCCGGCAGGTCGAAGACGGTGCTCTTGATCATGAATCGGGGCAACCGTCCGGTCTGCCAGACGAGTCGTGCCATCAGGATCGTGTCGATGTGCGAAAGGTGGTTCATCGCCACGATGACGCCACCTTCGGCCGGCATCCGATCGAGGTGGCGCCATCGGATGCGGAACAGCAGCCCGCCAACCGGGTACAGCACCGCGACGGCGAGCCGGATCCAGAATCCGGCCTTGGGTTTATGCAGTCGACTCACATCGCTCCTTCGTGTCGGCGCCCAGTCTGCTGGATGACCCCGGCAGTCAGGGAGGGGATCTACGATCGTCGGGTTAGGCCGGCGTGGCGCAATTGGTAGCGCACTCGACTTGTAATCGAGCGGTTCCCGGTTCGAGTCCGGGCGTCGGCTCCCGTATCCGTTGACCTCCGTGCGCCTCACGCCCGTGACGGGGAGGCTTGCTCTCACGTTTCTCTCACGACAGGTCGGAAAACAGCCCTCAGAGTCCACCGGCCAGGGCACGCGCGAGGACCGCTCCCCCTCGTTCAGCGAGTCATCGGACGCGACGACGTAGACCGACATGGTGAACGCCGGGCTGCTGTGACCAGCCCACCGGCTGATGGTCGCCACCGGGACGCCCTGCTCGTGCATCACGGACAGCGCGCTGTGCCGCAGCGCGTGCAAGTGCAGCTTCGGCAGTCCCGCGTCGGTGGCGTGGCGCTTGAACTCATCCGACCACCGCTCCGGCCGAAGCGGGCGCCCTACCTCGTCGGAGACGACGTATTCGGGCAGCCCAGGTCGACCGCAGGCGAGGGACTCTTCGCGCTGCAAGGTCCGCAGAAGACGGAGCTGAGCGACCGTCACCGGGTCGAGCGGAAGGCGACGCCTCGACCGCTCCGTCTTCGGTGCGCCCGTGTGAATGCGCCCGTTGGCACCGAGGACACGCGCCTGGTCGACCGTCAGCGACGGGCGGTCACTGTCGAGGCCGAGGGACGCCCAGCGCATGCCCAAGACCTCACCACGTCGCAGCCCCATAGCTGACAGGCGCCAACCTGCGGCGAGCCTGTCCCCCGCGACGTGCACGAGGAAGCGGCTCAGCTCGCTGCCGGACCATGAGGGCTTGGCGGGTGCGTTGCGCTTCGGTAGCTCGACGCGGTGCGCGGGATTGCCGACGATGAGCCGCTGCGTGACGGCCTGGTCGAGTGCCTGCGAGATGACGACGAGGCTGAGCCGCGCGGTGCGGACGCTTCGCCCCACGCCAGCCTTGCCGCCCTCCGTGAGCATGCGGCTGACTACCTGCTCGATGTGGGCGCGGGTGAGCTGCTGCAACCGCTGCGCCCCGTATGCGGCGCGCAGCGGGTTCAGCGCGTGGCCGTAGCAGGCAATCGTGGACGGGCGGAGGTTCCGCTTACCGGCCAGCCACTGGTCGAGCCAGCCGTTCACTGTGACGACGGTCGGCGCGACGTGCTCGCCGCGGCGCACCGCGTCCGCTGCCCGGTCCCGCAACGCGCGCGCGTCGGCGAGGCTACGAACGGTCCGCGTGAACTGCTTGCGGCGTCCACTCGGCAGGGGCTCACCGTCGTACACGACCCGGTAGCCGGTGACCGTTCCGTCGCTGCCGATGACCTTCCTGATACCGCGGTACTTCGTCGCTTCGAGCCTGCTGCTGCTCACTTGGAATCTCCTTCGCTGCGTCGTGTCCGTTTCTGCGGCGGCGGCAGGTAGCCGCGCTCCTGTGCTTGGCGGCGCCAGTGGTTCGCCATGTCGCGGGAGACCGCTGGGAACTTGGGTGTGCCGCTGAACTCGGCGATGACGGCGTTCAGCGTCTGGCGTTCACCGCGCGCCTTCGCCTCGGTGATGACCCGCGCGACGCGCTGGTAGTGCTCGTCGGAGAGTCCCCGGATGCGGGTCGGTGCGCGGCGCTCGTGAGCGTCGGCGTCGTCCTGGACCCGTTCGGCGGCGGCGGTGTGACCGAAGTAGCGGAGCCAGTCGGCGAGCAAATCCTGACGGGTCAGTTGCGCACGGCGCTGCTCATCGATTCTGCGGAACGACAGCCCACGAAAAGAGTCGACGGTGACCTTCGCGAAAGGTTCGGGCACGGCGGCGCGTGAGCGTCGGTGCTCGCTGACCTCGACGTTCCACAGCACCTCGTCCCCGCCGCTCGTGATGCTCGGGTGTACGGGAGAGGTGTCGCCGTCGATGGTCGGACGTGCCGCGCGGACAGGGACGGGCGGCTCGGCTCGGGTGCCCTCCTCGAACGAGCGGAAATCCACCCCGAGTAGCCGCGCCGCACCGTCCACTTCGGCCCAATGCAGACGGACCAGAAACGGCCCGGTCACGGGGTCGGGCCACAGGAACCGGTCGGGGCTGCCACCTAGCCACTTCGACTGCGGTTGTGGAGACACACGCACAGGCTAGCAAGTTCCGGCACCTAGCGCTAGCGTTTCGGCATTAGGGAACACGACTTTTGAGGGAGCCCTGATGTCCGACACCACCACCGCACCGAAGCTCGCGCCCGAAGACCGGTTGGCGTACCGGCCGGAGGAGGCGTTTCGGCTGCTCGGCATCGGGAGGAGCGCCGGCTACGCCGCTATCGCAGCCGGTGCGTTGCCCGCTCGGAAGGTCGGCGGTCGCTACCTGGTCCCCCGCGCGGCGCTGGACCGCTGGTTGGAATCCGCTTAGCAGCAAGCGAAACGCCGCCCCCGGCAGAGGCGGCGCCCGATCTGACTGAGAACTTGGGAGTTCAGACGATGAGTGTACCCGCGGCCCGCGGCTCGGACGGGGGCATCGACGCCGTGCTCGGCACGCTGGACGGTGTCCGCCGCGTCGGTGACGGCTGGATGGCGCTGTGTCCGACACACGACGACCGCAACCCGTCGCTGTCGGTGAAGCTCGGCGACGGCGGCAAGGTGCTCGCGCACTGTCACGCCGGGTGCGACCAGGTGAAGCTCGCGGAGACGCTCGGGCTGTCCGGCGCAGCGACGCCGAGCGACGCCGACTGGACTCCAACCGGCCCCGCCACCGCGACGTATGACTACGTGTCCGAGCGCGGCGAGCTGCTGTTCCAGGTGTGCCGCACCGCCGACAAGCAGTTCCCGCAGCGCCGTCCCGATACCACCGCCAAGTCCGGCTGGCGATGGAACCTTCAAGGGGTCCGGCGGGTGCCATACCGATTGCCCGAGCTGCTTGCCGCCATCCGAGAGGGACGGCCGGTCACGATCACCGAAGGCGAAAAGGACGCCGACGCGCTCGCCGCGCTGGGCAAGGCGGCGACATGCAACCCCGGAGGTGCCGGGCAGTGGCGAGCCGAGTTTGTGGAGTACTTCCGCGACGCCCCGCACGTCAACGTCTGGCGCGACCGCGACGGGCCGGGACGCAAGCACGCCGACGAGGTGGTCGCCAGCCTGCGGGGTGTCGCGCGGAAGGTATGGCTCATCGAAGCGCCTGAGCCGTACAAGGACGCGGCCGAGATGCTCGGCGACGGAGTACCGGTGTCTGAGGTCGTCCACGTGGCGTCGTGTAAGCCGGATGAGCCCGAGC
The DNA here is from genome assembly GCA_040003255.1 of Actinomycetota bacterium. GTDB lineage: Bacteria > Actinomycetota > Actinomycetes > Mycobacteriales > Jatrophihabitantaceae > JBDUCV01. Next base: position 13,617 of record JBDUCV010000019.1, on the reverse strand, counting down.
ACGAAGCGGCGCCTACCTCGGTTCATCCCACCCCCTCGGATGCCCGTGCAACCGTGCACCCACCCCCCCTGCTGGCGCGGAACCCCAACATTCTCGGGGCTTTCCGCCGCGCAGTGCGAGTGCGTGGGGTTGTCGGGGAAGAAACCACCGCTTGCATCCTGTACCTCACCGTCACAACCAGGCTGCTCGGTGAGGTCGGCACATACTCGAAGCCGGTCTCGGTCGTCGTCAAGGGCAACTCGGCGTCGGGGAAGTCCTTCACCGTCCAGACCGTGGTGCGGTTCTTCCCGGCTGGCGCACGCATCGAGATGACCGCGATGAGTGAGCGCGCGCTGGTCTACTCCGGCCAGGACTACCAGCACCGAACGTTGGTCATCTACGAGGCGACCGCGCTGCGTGAAGGCAACGACGAGAACCTGACCGCCTACTTCGTGCGCTCGCTGCTGTCCGAGGGCCGCATCGAGTACCCGGTCACGGTGCGGGACAAGAGCGGGGGGTTCACGACCAAGACCATCGTTAAGGAGGGCCCCACCAACGCGATTATCACGACAACGAAGGCGTTGTTGCACCAGGAGAACGAGACCCGGATGCTGTCGCTCAGCACGAACGACTCGCGGGAGCAGACCACCGCGATTTTGGCGCAAATCGCCAGCGAGCACGTCGCTTCGGACGACGACCTCGCCGAGTGGCTCGCGCTACAGGAGTGGCTGACCACCGCCGAGCATCGGGTGACCATCCCCTACGCGGGTCGGCTCGCTGCGCTGGTCTCCCCCGTCGCGATTCGGCTACGGCGCGATTTCGGCACCCGTGCTGGCGCTCATCCGCGCTCACGCGGTACTGCACCAACTGTCACGGGACCGGGACGCGCACGGGCGCATCGTCGCTGACCTCGGGGACTACATCGCAGTACGCGACCTAGTCGGCGACGTCGTGTCCGCGGCGGCGGGGCAGACGGTCCCGGACACGGTGCGGGAAACCGTTGATGCCGTGGTCAGGCTCGCCGGTTCCGAGGGTGTGACGGCTGTGGCTGTCGCCGAGGTGCTCAAGGTCGACAAGTCAGCCGCTTCCCGCCGCCTGGCCGTTGCGCGAGCGGGCGGGTACGTGAAGAACTTGGAGGAGCACCGCGGACGCCCGGGACGGTGGGCGGTCGGCGACCCGCTGCCGGGTGCAGAGGGGTTGCTGCCGGTTGCACATACCCTGGGCAACCCCCTACCCCCCGAAACTACTGGGGTAGAGGGGGGTGGTTGCACGGTTGCACGGTTGTCCGAGGGGGTAGAGAACGCACCCGATGGCGCCACGCCTGCGAGCGCCGGCTACGGAGCATCTGGGGACGACGAGCCGCCGTGGCTGGATGACGTCGTGGGCTACCTGGACGGCGCCGAGTGACGACGACGGTTCGGGATGCGCTGCTCCGGTTGCATCGCGTACTCGGTGCGACACCGCTCGCCATCGAGTACGGCTGCCCGCTCTGCGGCGGCGACACGTACGTCACGGTCCGCGCCGGCGTCGAACATCCGACGTTGTGCCGTCGGTGCACGGAAGCCGACCTGGTCCGGCTCGGCATGGCGGTGCCGGCGAACCGCGCGGGCGACCGGTCTCCGGGACCGGTCGACGAGGCCGCTTATTCCCACCGCGGCGAGCTCGAAACCAACGGGAACACGCCGAACCCTAATACCCCGGTACATCGAGGCCACCCTGGCCCTGATGTTGCTGGGGCTGGCCTTTCAGCTTGGCGCCCGAGGTCGTCCCCGCGCCTGAGACCAATGATGAGCCTCGCCAGAACTAAGATCATTTGGCCGCTATCCAGGTAGCTTTTCATCGACGCGCCCCCGGTGTCGGGTACAACTGACGTAAGGGGGTGCCGACGTTGACCGACCTGGACGAATCCTTCAGCCCGCGGGCGCGACTTGCCGATCCCGGCGAGGGAATCTCGCTGGACGAGTTGCGGCTCGCGGCGCGCAATCACGGCATGCCGTTGGAGGCCCTCCGGTACGACGTCACACCGGTCGGCCTGCATTATCTACTGACCCACTACGACATCCCGGCCGTGGACCCGCACACGTGGCGGCTGCAACTCGACGGACTCGTCGACCATCCGCTGACGCTCGACCTCTCCGATATCAAGGCGCGTCCGCACGTAACCCGGTCCGTCACGCTCGAGTGCGCCGGCAACGGCCGAGCCCGCCTCACGCCACGCCCGGTCAGCCAGCCCTGGCTCGACGAGGCCGTGGGCACGGCCGAATGGACCGGCACGCCGCTGGCTCCGCTGCTCCACGAGGCAGGCCTCCAGGAAGGTGCCGTCGATGTGGCCTTCACCGGCGCCGACCACGGATTCGAGCGGGGCGTCGAGCAGGACTACGAGCGCGGACTGCGGCTCGACGATGCATTGAATGACGAGGTGCTGCTCGTGCACACCATGAACGGGCAGCCGCTGCCACCGCAGCACGGGGCACCACTGCGCCTGATGGTGCCCGGCTGGTACGGCATGGCACAGGTCAAGTGGCTCGTTCGGATCTCGGTGCTCGATGCTCCCTTCGGCGGTTACCAGAACGCAGTCGCGTACCGCATAAAACAGGCTGATGAGGACGGCGATCCCGTGACACGGATTCGCCCGCGCGCGCTGCTCCAGCCACCGGGCTCTCCCGACTTCCAGACCCGAGCCCGGGTACTCGATCGTGGCGTGTACGCGCTGACCGGCCGAGCCTGGTCGGGCTGGGGGCCGGTGACGCGCGTCGAGGTGAGCGTCGACGGCTGCAAGACTTGGGCCGATGCCGAACTCGGCCCGCAGGCCGACCGGTACGCCTGGCTCGCCTGGCGTTGGACCTGGCATGCCCAGACGCCGGGCTGCTACGAACTGTCGGCTCGCGCGACGGACGCAGCAGGCAACGTCCAGCCCATTGATCCTCCGTGGAATCGCCAGGGTATGGCGAACAACCACACGCAGCGGGTGCCGGTCACGGTGCGATGACCTAACTCATCAATGACTCGAAGTCCTGTTTCGATGGGATGTCATAGAGGTCGGTCCCGTAGAACACGTGCAAGTTCGTCATGGCGAGGACGTAGCCGTGCCACAGCAACGCGGCAGCGTCGTCGCGTCCGATCTTGGCCAGCGTTGTCTTAACCGACAGCGAACGCGTCCACGCCTCATCGATCCATGCTTGGTCGGCAAATTCGGATAGTTTCTGGGTGACCCGCTCGCACGCCTGCTGTTCGTTGGGCGAGAAGCGATGAGCGTCACGGGTCCATCTCGGCGTCGACGCGATGTGCACCAAGGTGCCGCCCTCGCCGCCGATTCGCAGGAGTTCATCGCGTTCGAGGCTCGGTGGCAGTCCACGCCCGAGACGGACCAGATCGAACTGGTTGATCAAGCTCGAGCGCCGCGACGTGGTGCCGACCTGATAGAGGATGCTCTTCTCTCTCAACAGGGTCATGATCTCGCCGATGATCGGCACCCGCATGAGGAAGGTAGCCGGCATGCCGGCACTGCGCGCGGATGCGTTCACCACCAACAGATCGCCAGGCGGCTCACCGGCGACGCCGTCCAACGCCTTGATTTGGCGAAGCCGATTCGCGAAGCCATACGCCCATTGATCGGCCATGTTGTCGTAGACGCCACCGTCGACCAGCCACATGCGGCGCCGCGGCCCACGAGCAAATCCCAGCTTGCGCGCGGACAGCGCGCGGGGCGCAAATGCACCGGGGAAGCACGCAGACGCCTGCACGGCAGTGGACACATCCAGATCGCCCGCACGCGTCGAGACGCCAAAGAGGTAGCTGTACGCGAACTCTCGCGAGAAGTACGCGTGCACATTCGACTGCACTTCGGTAGCGCAGAAAACATGGGTGACCGGTCCATGCAGGTCTTTGAGGTGAGCCGGACCGGCTGACGTCGTGAAGAGCAGGCGGCGCAGGACCCGGTCGGCAACAACACTGCGCAGCTCGGGGAGGACCAACGCCAGGACCGCACCGCCGACACAGAGCCCGGCCGCGAGCAAACCCGCGCCGAACACGAACCACGGAACCACGGCGAGCGCCAACCCCACGACGACTCCAACGAGCAGCAGGATCGTCTCGGGTGCCCACTGCACGGTGCCGCCCAGCGCGCACCGCCGCACCAACGGTTTCGTGTGGGTCCGCAACTCAGCCCCGTCGGTCCCGGCGTAGTCCAGATGCGTTGCAATCAATCCATTGGTCAGGGACCCGCCCGAAACGGAGGCGATCGAAGTGACCTGCTCGTTCAGATGAGCATCGGTGACGTACAGAATTGCGCCGGTCCCGAAGAGACTTGCTCAGTGTCCGCCGCCGGACAAGGCAATCGACCAACCTGCCGCCATCGTTGACCACTCCCGACCCGGTGACGGAGACACGCCAGCGGGTCGAGAATGGCCCATGGCGACCTGGTTGGCAACGTTGCGTCGATCACCGTCCGTGAGGTGCTGGACCCGATCTGTTTGCCACTGGCTTTAATGGAGAGCACACTCGGCACCGGCCGAAGTCTCGGAGAAATGGTCATGGCAGGAATGCCGTAGGTGCGCCCGTGCGAACCGAGAATGCAGATTCGCCAGCACTCACCCGGAGCGCGCGTTCGAGGTCATCATCGTCGAAGCCAATCTGTCCCGGATTCCCTGTCCTGCCGCTCCTGAGCGCTGGGGCTGAGCTGCATCGAAACGTGCGTCTCACGCGGAAAAGAGGTTCAGTCGTGGACGGGATCTCGGGGGGTCCGCTGGAGCTTGAACTACTGCCCGCCAAACACGGTGATGCCATCTTGCTTACGTGGGGCCCGCTTGGTGAACGACACCACCTCCTGATCGATGGGGGTCCCGGGAGCGCCTATCCCGAGGTCAGGGCACGACTCCAGGAGGTCGCCTCCCAGGGGCATCTCGATCTGCTGGTGCTCACCCACATCGATGCCGACCACATCGAAGGCACCCTGCTGCTGACCAACGACGCCGACCTCAACATCGGCATCGAGGAGTACTGGTTCAACGGCCCAGCCCAGGTCGCACCCACGCTGGGCGCGGCCCAAGGAGAGATGCTGTCCGCACTGATCAGTGCACGGGGCATCCCTCTTAACACTGCGTTCGACAAGGCGGCCGTGGGTGCCCTGGACCCAGGCCCGCTCCCCGAGCGCCGCCTGCCAGGCGGGCTCACCCTCACCGTGCTCGGACCAGACCGAGACGATTTGGCCAAGCTGCGGGGGACCTGGCTCTCCACGCTTGAGAACGAAGGGCTCGTGTTCGCGTCGGAGGAACAGGCACTCGAGGCACTTCGGGCGCGGGCCGGGCTCAACCCCGCGGTGACGTTCCTCTCGGCTGGAGCGAGCCGGCCGAGCATCACCGACCTGCTCCAACTGCCCCGCTCCAACGACACCTCGCCGGCCAACCGAAGCAGCATCGTTCTTCTCGCGGAGTACGCCGGCAACACTGTGTTGCTGCCCGGTGATGCGACGCCCGCGGCCTTGCTCGCCGGCGTACGCCGCCTCCTGGCCGACCGCGGCGCGGAGCGCATCGAACTGACCGCCTTCAAGCTCCCCCATCACGGAAGCACTCGCAACGTGACGAAGGAGTTGGTGGAGCTGCTGCCGGCAGACAACTACCTGTTCTCCAGCGACGGGGGGAAATTCGGCCACCCGGACGACGCGGGCGTCGCCACCTGCCTGGCCTACGGCAAGCGAGGTTCGGCATTGGTGTTCAACTACCGAAACCCGCGCACGCTGCAGTGGGCAGACCCGGACGTGCTGCAACCTCGCGAGAACAGGGCGCTCTACCCCGCCGAACACGCCGGCGTCGCACTCTCCATGGGGACCCGCGGGTAAGGAGAATCGCTATGGGTCCGTTGTCGATATCGGTTGAGATTTCCTCGGACGGGGGAGTCAAAGCGCGGTCCTGGCGGGATGGCGCCGCGAAGCGTGGCCAGCAGCGGGTCGACCTAACCGGACTGGACGGTCGGGTGCTCAGGGTGTTCGAGCGGTGGCTGATGGACCATGACCGGGTCTGGGACAGAGAAGACATCCGAGTATTCGGCCAACTCCTTCATCGGCGACTATTCCCCGACGAGGTCTGGACTTGGATCGAGAAGCAGATCGACGAGCGCCGAGACAACCTGGTACGCCTTCAGCTCTCGTTTCCTGTCGACGCCGCCTCCTCTCGACTGGCCTCACTGCCCTGGGAGTTTCTCTGCGCACCTGACCGACCTGGCCAGGATGGACGCTTCCTCGTTCTCACGCCCGGGTTGATGCTTTCCCGTTCCGTCCCCCCTGGCACGCCTGAACGCGCGACCATCGACATGGACGAGGTGCGGATCCTCCCTGTTGTAGGGGATGCGCACAACGATTGGCTGGGCCCGGTCGACTACCAACCGGTCCTCGACGCGATCACAGCGGCGGGCGAACGTCCCGACTTCACCGTGCTCGACGCCGCGGTAGAGGTCACCGAGGACGAACTGGCCAGCGCAACCGCCGACCAGCGCCCACACGTCGTGCACTACATCGGTCATGGCCGCTTCAGCGAGCAGACCGCAAAGGGAGCAATCGCACTGCGCGCGGCTTCAGGTGGCACGGCGTGGGTCGACGAGGACAACCTGGCCGAGCGGCTCTGTACAGACGAGTGGGCACCGACGGTCGTCGTTCTCCATGCCTGCGAGGGTGGGCGCAACGACTACGAATACCGCCACGCCGGGCTGGCGCCCGGTTTGGTACGGCAGGGCGTCCAGTGTGTGGTCGCCATGCAGTACCCGGTGACGAACGAGACGGCGAAGGCGTTCAGCACCGCACTGTACGAGGCACTCGCAGATCGTCAGTATCTCGATGAGGCGGTGCAGACCGCCCGAGCCCGCATCTGGCAGGCAACCAAGGATGCCCGGCTCCTGGGTGTGCCCATGGTCTATCAACGGAATGCGGCGCCACTTCTCCGCGGACCGCACGCGAAGGTGGGGAGACGATGACCACTTACGAGTTCAAGATCCTTATTGACCGAGACAGGGTAAAGGGCGAGTACGGTTTGCCGGGTTACGAGCAGGAGCCGGCCGGCGAAGGCGACCTGCAGCTGGATCCGCTGACCCTCGAGACCGTTGGGCTGATGAATCGTTGGCTTAGCTTCTGGGACCGAATTGACGGCTCGGAGATACGCCGAAAGGAGGCTCTCCTACAGCCCATCACGCTTGAGGTGCTCGGGGCACACCTGTGGCGCCTGATTCTTGCCAACGAAGTAGGGCAGATGCTCAAGCAGAAGATACCCAAGGAGGGCAAACCTGCATTGCGCCTGTCGATCGAGTTCGACGAGAACGCAGACGCGACCCTCAAGGGATTGCCCTGGGAATTCCTCTTCGAGCCCGAGTACCGCTGGTTCCTCGCCACCAAGACCGAGCTGCTGTTGACGCGCTACGTGACGATGGAAACCGGGCGCGACAAGGTCCGCCAGGTGGGTGACAAGGAGAAGCTTCGGGCGCTGCTGATCGCTGCCCTGCCCAATGATGAAAAGTTCGCTGCGCACCGGGAGGCGCTGTGGAACCTGAGGACTGCGCTCAAGGACGTTGCTAACCTCGAAGTCCCCGACCCATTGACCGTCTGGGACCAGAGCGAGATCAGCGCGGCGCTCGAAGCGAAGCCGTATCACATCGTCCACGTCGTCGGCATCTGTCGAGGCGTCCCGGGCAAGCCCGAGATCTATCTCGGCGGCCAAGGTGACGGGTTCCATGACCCAGCGCAATTCGTCAATTGCCTGACCAGAAAGGGGACGCCGCCACGTCTGGTCATTCTCCAGCTGTGCGACTACGTCGACGGCGATGCCACGGAGAACTTCGAGCGGCTCGCCCCGGCATTGATCAAGCGTCGGGTGCCCGCGGTGTTGGCGCTCCAGTACGCAGCCAGGGTGGGCCAAGCCGAGCACATTGGCCTCGGAAAGCAGTTTTATCAGTCCCTCATCGACGGTGAGCTCATCGGCGCTGCGGTACAAGCCAGCCGGCGCCGGCTTCAGGATGACCACCCTGATCGCCGATTCGGCACACCCGTGCTCTACCTCCAGGAGGACGGTGCGCTGCGCCGCCCACTGCCAAGTGCCGAGGTCGTCAAATCGACCGCCGGATCTGGAACATCAGGAGCGCTGACAATCCGGAAATCCTTGATCGACGTAGTGGACAGCCAACAGCTCAAGGACGACCAGATGCAACCCATCCTCGGATGGGTGATCGACCTCGACCAACATTATGAGCTCGCCGAGGTCAAGAACCTCGTGAAGGAAAAGATGCTCGCCCCGCTCGATAAAACATCGCGACGGGTGTACATCGCGATGTTTACAGCGCTCGGGCGACTGGAGCAGGAGCGCGGCAATGGCCAGTCCTGAAATATCTGATCCAAGCGCGGCGCACGACTTGAAGGTAGCCTTCCGCGACATCGTGGAAGAGGCGATCGAGCAGCTCAACGACGCGCGGCTGTCAACGCCGACACGAGTGCTGGCGCAGACGGTGTTGCGCGGTCTGAAACGTCGCGGCAACTACGACGACGTGATTACCGACGTTGACCGCCTCACCGGCGAGCTCGACGAGATCAGTACGATTCTTCAGCGCTGCGCGACTGCACTCCGCACGCAGGAGGAAGTGGCCGCAAACGCGAGTCCGGGCAGTGATGTTTGGTGGAACACCCGGACGCGTGCCGTCGTTCGGGCGCTCTCCCTAGGGCAGCGCGAGCGGGGGCTAGCGCTGCTGACCGCTCTCTGGGTCGATGGCTTGGCCATGCAGGACTGGGAGCGCTGCCGTAAAGCTGTTGCCTGGCAGGGGGACTTTTCCCCAGAAATGAAGCACACCCTTGATCAGATGCGGGAGGTCACCGACGCGTTGTCGGATGAGACGTACGCCGCGGCGCTCGACCCGCTCGACGACCTGCTCGACGCCGAGGGACCGAATGTCCACTGGATCGACCAAGGAGCCGCGGTTCGGCTCGGCGTCCTGCGCACGCGCATCCTGATTCGCGAGTTCTCGGACCGTGAGATGAGCCGCCAGTCTGCACGAACGGCATTGGCGCTCGCCTCGGACGGCGAGTGGAGCTCGCTCGCACTCGCTGGGCTGGCTGAAGTAGAGCTCGCAGCGGACGAGGTCGAGGCTGCGCGCGACGCTCTTGCGAAGGCCACCGACCGCGATCCGCCGCCGACGGACACCCTCATTGCCTCTGGCCTGCTGCTCGAGCGGGACGGCTTCTGGGCGTTCGCCGATCAGTCCTATGACCGTGCGGTGCAAGGCGACCCCACGGCCACCCGCGCTGTGCTGCTGCGGCCGGTTCCGTCCCGGCTTCTCGTGCGCGCCGCGATCGCGCCCGGAGTCGAGGTCCGGGATTCCCTCGTGCTGCTTGACCGCGCATTGGACGAGGGACTTGTTGGCGAGGACGACTACCCAGAGCGACACGTCCAGCTCGCTCGAGCGGAACTGCTGATCAAGCTCGCTGACGACGAACAGGAGCGGAGTCTGGCTACCGAAACTCAGCTGCACCGTGGCGAGGCCGCTGAATCCTTAGTCGAGGCCGGTCAAGGCTTCTCGCAATCGGGGCTGATGCCACAGGCTGTCGAACTGTTCCAACGTGCCTGCGATCTGGCACCAGACGTGGCGGAGTTTCGCTGGACCTACGCCGAGGAGCTGCGGCGCGACGCGTCGCAGGTGGACGGCACCGTGAACCTCCAGGCTCTGGAGACGGCCCATGCCCACATGGAGTTCGGCCTCAGCCTGCGCGTACCCACCGATGCCGAGGCCTGGGTACTGGTGACCCAGGCGCTGATCGCGGAAGGGTTGTCCGACCGCGACCGCGACCCCGCCGTGCTGGTCGAGCGAGCTTTGCTCAAAGACCCTTCGTACACAGTGGGATATGGCTTCCTCGCGGGAATCCTGCGGCGCCAAGGGTTCGTGCAGGAAGCCTTCGAGGCGTCTAGCAACGGTCGCGAGCCGGCGGGAGCCTCCGACCGTCTGGTCTTCCACGAGCAGCTGAACGTTCTGCTCGACCGCGGTGATTACGGCGAGGGGCTTCGATTGCTTGACCACCAGTCCGTCCGGCAACCGGACGACTCCGAGCTCGCGCCGCGCCGGGCGGATGTGCTCCTGCGGATGCAGCGGCCCGACGAGGCCCTGTCCGCACTGTCGGCTGAGGAGCCAACGGACATGGTGCGCATCCTGCGTGGCCTGTGCCTATTCGCCGCCGGTGACGTGGAGGCTTCGCGCGTCGAATACTGGTCACTGTGGAACGACACGATGTCCGGACCGGCCGGTGACGTCGCCGGATGGGCCGCGTACCGCGCAGGCATGCTCGACGAGGCAATCGCGCTCTACAGCCACTTGAGGCTGCACGCGCCAGTCGCCACGCCATATACACGAGACCTGGGGCAGATGCTCCTCGTACGTGGCGAGGTGGCCGAGGGGACTTCGCTGCTGGAGGAGGGCATCGCCGCCTGTCCCTACTCGGCGGAACTGAAGCGGTTGGCCACCGATGAGTTCGACTTCATCCGCCATGCCACTGCAGACGCGCCCCACGGCGCCCAAGTTGCGAACACCTTGGAGTCCCTCGGCCAGCGCATCGAGCGACGGTGTAGCGAGTTGCTCCACTCTCGTCGCCCTGACGGCGCAGAGGCCGCCTTGCTAGGCGCCGCCCGGGTCGCCATGCACGCCGCCCGTCCGCTCGACGCACTGGTGATCTACCGGGATCTCGTCGGCAGTGCGGGCGTGCCCGAGGCCCTTGACGCCGCCATCCGAGCCGGGTGGTCGGCGAGTGAGGCGGCCGACGTCCTGTTCGCCCAGAATGACCACGACGAGGCTCGAAGCCTTTGGTCCGCGGCGGAAAGCTCGGTCGCACATCTACCCGCCGACGCCGACCTTGGCCTTCTGCAGTCGCTGGTTTGCCGACGGATGCTGGCGGATCTGGTCGACGGATCGCAGGACGGGGTCGCCGCCTGGCTCGGAGAAGTCTCTGGCGACGTGGGTCTCGAGGACGCGATGATTGACGCTGCCCGCACGCTTTCGTATGACGTGGTCCACATTTGGGCGCTGCGTGACGGTCTGCTCGCTCTGCGCGATCGTGTCGACGTCGACGCGGACGAACGACGGCTCGTGGTCACGGCCGCCGATCGGCTGCCGTTCAGCCGGGCCTACCACCTCGATGCCGGCGCAGCCCAGACCCTGGTCTCGACACTCCTTTTCCTCAACCCGCTGGAGCTGCGATGCGGGCCGGGCGTCGAGGAGCTGTGCCACTCCGACGAGCTGGCGACGGCCACGTCGGAGCTGCAGATGCGAATCGAGGACAAGATGGGGGTGCGGATCCCGTGGGTGTACGCCGTGGCGGCGCCGCGTCTTGCCGACCGGCAGGTTGACGTCCGCGTCCATGGCCGTCGGGTTGGGAGTGTGGTCCTCGCGGAGGAACGAGGCACCTGGATCCCCCAGGTGATGGCGGAGCTCGAGGACCGGGTGAACGGCGACCTGTTCCGCCTCCTCGACGTGGACGATGTCGACCTGTGGCTCGAAGGATGGGACCCGAGCGCTGGACATGCCTCGACCTGGGACCCGACCGATCCGAGGGCCGACCGGCTACGGCTTGTGCGGGTGCTGCGCATGTTGCTGCGTGAGCACGTGTCGGTGAGCGACCGCGGGACCATCGTCGAAGCAGTCCGCTCCCCGGCGGGCGTGGACAAGCGACATGAGTCGGCAACCTTGGACACGTTGCTCCGTGTGCGCAAGCGACTGGGGAAGGCCGCGCTTGGGGTCAAGGGGGACACGGTCGTAATTCCACTCCCGGCCGAACTGGAGTACAAGGTGGCCGCAGGTCTGCCGGCCGACCGACCGGTCTGGGAGTTGCCTCGCACCGGCGCGCATGGACTCCTGGCGGACCTGCGAGCGTGGCTGCGCGCTCAGCCCGTGACCCCGGCTGCAATCAGCGTTGCCGACAGCCGGGTACGTCCGTTCGTCTGGCGGCTGCTGGCGGCGGAGAAGCCCGCCGTGCGAGTCCTGTCGGAGGAGGAGCTCTCGTGACCAACCTCGCCAGACGCTTGTTGGACTCGCTGCAAAAAGGCGTGGACACACCGCCGCCCGAGTTGGGCACCCATTCAGTGGCTGACCAGCCGATGCGTGTCGGGATCCGGCTGCCGGAGTCCCTGGATGCCGCCTTTGCAGAGGGCCTGACCGACTCGTTGGACAGCCATCTATCCGTCCTGCTCGCCGAGCTGGGCCTCGACCGGAAGCCGGTGATCACCACCGAAAACGCCGACCCCGGCGCCGTAGCAGCAACAGTGTCCATCGACCAGCGTCCAGTCGCGCACCTCCGGTGCGAGCACTTGAGCCCTGAGGAGGCCGGGGAGTCGCTGCTCAACGGCGTCATTGACCGGATCCTGCGACGACTCGCCCTTCTGGCGGGCCCGGACGTGGGCGCCCGAAGCACAATGGCCTACCTGATGACGCTTGGCTGCCGGGCGCCGGTTGGTACGCCCATCAAGGCGTTTGATGTGGACGCCGCGGAGAAGCTGATCGACGCTCGGACCGGCGAGGAAATCGTGCTCGAAGTCGCCGCCCCCACAATGCGGCGGGTCGATGGGGACGCAGCCCAGGCCCTGGTGGCACTTCGGGAGCGCGAGTACCGCAAGTGGGGGGTGGTCTATCCGGGCGTGACCGTTGTCCTGACCGACGACCTCCCGGGCTCTGTGCGGCTGCGGCTCAACGATGTGACGCTGCCGGTCCGTCACCTGGGCGAGGACGCGGAGTGGATCGACGTTGTGCGTTACGTCGGCGTGGAGCTGGCGACCCGACGGCATTGGTTCGTCCGGATGGCCGACATGGCGCGTGTCATGGACGAAGACCTCGTGTTCGTCGCACCTGACCTCGTCGCGGTCGCCGAGGCAAACTATTCGCGTGCCCAGCTGACCGCGGCCATGCGCGAACTGGTCCGCGGTGGCCGACGAGTACGGAACTTCCCCCGGATCCTGTGGCTTCTCATTGAGGCCGGAGGGTCGCCCGCGGGATCGGACATCCTGCGAATCTCTGAGTCGCCGCTACTGCCGAAGTCCCGGCATCGACCTCCCGCCGGCCGGGACCCGATAGTGCAAGCTGTCCGGGTGCGCAAGCTCGCAGCCGAGGAGAACTGGCGGCTGGGCACCTACCGGGCACCTCAGCATGCCGTCCGACTCGACCCCGAAATCGAGCAAGGGCTGCTCGCCGATGGTCAGACGGGCGCCGCCCTGGCCCGGGCGGAGTGGGCGGCGGTGCGAGCCTTCGCCTCCGAGCCCGCAGCCGAGGGCGTCATCACGCGGACGATCGAAGCGCTCGGCCCAGTTCGCGAGGTCTTGCAGGCCGTCGACAACGTGCCGCGCGTAGCGGCCTCACACGAGCTGCCGCCGGACGCCGACGTCAATGCTCTCCCCGTTCTCACCGACCCGGAGCGGCGTGGGTTGGCGGACGTCATTCAATCCTGACGTCGGCTACAGGTTCGGTCTCGAAAGACGCTGACGGGTTGGCAGCGTGGCATGCGGAGGCGGATGCTGAGGATGTCGGTTGGAAATGACCAGGCGCGAGGCGCGCTGGAGCGTCGTTGCGATCTCGTAGTGGCCGGCCTCGGCGGAGATTCTGCACGAAGGCATGACCGTTCGCGACGGTGCGTGTCGA
>JBDUCV010000070.1:0-11115 GCA_040003255.1 Actinomycetota bacterium | reverse complement strand
CCGTCGCGCACCGGCGACATCATTCCCGAGCCGGCCATCAACCCCAACAACGGCCAGCTCTACGTGGTCTGGCAGGACGCTCGCTTCAACAACTTCGCCAACGACGAGGTGCTCATCTCCACCTCAAGCAATGGCGGCACGAGCTGGAGCGCACCCAAGCTGGTCAATAACCACACTGGCCAGCCTGCCTATGACCCCAGCGTTTATGTGAACGCAGCTGGTGTCGTCGGGGTCAGCTACTTCCAGTGGGCCACGACTATCTCGGGCAACGAGCCGACCACCCTGTACATCCGGCACTCCACCGCGCCCGGCTCGAGCACCGTCCGCCCGACGTTCGACGCCGCAACCGCGCTGAATGGCCCGTTCAACAACCTGGCCGCTCCGGTTGCACGAGGTTACTTCCTCGGTGACTACCAGGGTCTGGTTGCCAACGCCAACGGGTTCATTCCGTTCTACGTGAAGACCAACTGCGCCGATGGCGGACCCGCGACGCAGCCTTCATGCCGGGCGATCCAGTCGGTTCTCGACCCGACCGACCGCACGCCCACTCTCAACAACGCCACCGACGTGTACGCGCTACCAGGCTCGTAACGTCGACAGCAGCGAAGGGGGATCGGGTCAGCCCGATCCCCCTTCGCTGTTCGTTTCGAATCGCGGCCACACGGGCGCCGCGGGCAGCGGTCGGGTGTCCGACGACGTTCTTACCTCCGAGCGGCACTGCTAGCGACGTAAGTCCGGGTGGTTGCGAGGGCGGCACTCCGGGCTAGGACTAGGACCACGCCTGCAGGGTGGGGGTGGCGCTGAGTGCGCCGGAAGCACTCGACGGCCGCCCGACCAGCCAAGCGAGCACGGCCCAGTCCGGTCCAGCAACCCGGACCGGATCGCCTTCGCCCGCAGTCCACGTCGACCCGGGCAGCGCGGTGGTCCGCGAGCCCTCCGCCTCGACCTCGATGCGAATCGGCTCGGTGGTGCGCGTGCCCAGCTCGGCGGCGAGTCGGGGCAACAGGTAGTCGATGAACTGGGTCGGCCAGTGCGCGGCGGTGTAGTCGCCGTCGACGTCGACCCGGTGGATCTCCACTTCGCGCCAGCGCGCGGTCACAAACGAGTGTGCGGCCGTTCCGTTCTCGGCGGGCAGGTCCCAGCCGTCGTAGTCGGCGAGCGCGCCGAACAACCGGTCGAGCCGGTCGGCCGACTCGTGAACGTCCGCCAGCTGGGCTGCCGCGGGGCGAGTTGCCCCTGATTCGATGTCGGCGTTTCTGCCGTCCCGGCCGTCTGGGTAGCGCGCGAGCTGCTCGCCGCGCAGCGCGCCCGCCAGGGTCAGGGAAGTGCCGTCAGCGTTGCGGGCGATATGGCTGAGCACGTGACCCCGGGTCCAGCCGGGTAGCAACGACGGCACGGCGACGTCGGCGTCGGACCACTGTTGGGCATCGAAGTTGGCGAGCATCGCCGCCGTCGAGGAACGGACGGCGCTCAATCGGATGAAGTGTTCGGTGCTCATGGCATCCGATCCTGGCAGATCCGGATCAGGCGGCGACACTCGCGGCGGCTCGCTCGAGCTGCACCGCGCGGCGTTGCCCACGAATCCCGTCCACGGTGAGGACGACCAGCGCAACCCAGACCAGCCCGAAACCGATCCATCGCGCGGTGGTCATGTGCTCGTGGTTGATGCCGACACCCACAGCGAACTGCAGCACCGGTGCCAGGTACTGCAACAGTCCGATCACCGACAGCGGTAGCCGCCGCGCCGCCGCGCCGAAGAACAGCAGCGGGATCGCGGTGACCGCTCCGGTCGCGATTAGCAGAACAGTGTTGCCGACGCTGTGCTGGGCGAACACCAACGAACCCTGCATCTGCAGCACCACCAGCGTCGCGAGCGCGGGCACCGCCAGCATCCCGGTCTCGACCGCGAGGGATTCGACGGCACCCACGATGGCGCGCTTCTTGAAGTAGCCGTAGAGCCCGAACGACGTGGCGAGGACGAGCGCGATCCACGGCAGCCGGCCGTAGTCGACGGTCAGCACAACGATGGCGACGGTCGCGATGCCGACCGCCACCCACTGCGTGCGGCGCAGGGTCTCGTGTAGCAGCACCACGCCGAGCAGGATCGTGAACAGCGGGTTGATGAAATAGCCAAGGCTGGTTTCGACGACCTGTTTGCTGTTGACGCCCCAGATGTAAGTGCCCCAGTTGACGGTAATCACCACGGCGGCGCCGGCCAGGTAGACACGTTGCCGTGGGTTGGCGAGGATCGCGCGCACGCCGGACCAGTTTCGGGTCTGCCAGAGCAGGATGGCGACGAAGGCCAGCGACCAGACGATGCGATGGGCGAGGATTTCGATCGCCCCTGCGGGCTCAAGCAGTGGCCAGTAGAGCGGGAACAACCCCCAGCAAAAGTACGCGCAAACGCCGTACAGCAAGCCCCGCCGATTCTCGGCGTCGTCGTTCACTTCGTCAGGCTACGTCGACGCGGACACGCGCACCCCAGCCATTGCGCGAGGATTGGCCGGGGCAGCTGGTTACGCCGACTCGGGAATGGTCCAGGTGTCGGCGCCGTGCAGCAGGGCATCGAGCGATGCGACGTCGCTCGGAGCCTGGGTGAGCGCGTGATCCAACTGCGCAGCCATCAGCCCGTCATAGGTGGGACGGTCGACGTCGCGGAACACCCCCATCGGCGCGTAGCGGGTGTCGACCGATGACAGCCGGGACAGCGCGAAGGCGAAAGCGGGGTCATCGGCGTGCGCATCGTGGATGGCGACGCGGGGGTCGTCCGGCCCGACGCCGTCCTCGATCGCCAGCATCCCGTCGGCCGCCCGCACGACGGCCTTCGTCCCGTCGGCGCCGAAGCGCAGCGGCTCGCCATGCTCCATCCGAATCGTCCAGTCGTCCCTCGTCTCGGCATCCTTGAGGACGTCGAAGGCGCCGTCGTTGAAGATGTTGCAGTTCTGGTAGATCTCGACGAGCGCGGTGCCCTGGTGATCGGCCGCCGCCCGCAGCACCGAGGTCAGGTGTTTGCGGTCGGAATCGAGGGTGCGGGCAACGAACGTCGCTTCCGCGCCGAGGGCAAGTGACACCGGGTTGAACGGATGGTCCACTGATCCGAACGGCGTCGACTTGGTGATCTTGCCGAGCTCGGATGTCGGCGAGTACTGGCCCTTGGTCAGCCCGTAGATCCGGTTGTTGAACAGGAGGATCTTCAGGTTGACGTTGCGCCGCAGCGCGTGGATCAGGTGGTTGCCACCGATCGACAGCGCGTCGCCGTCCCCGGTGACCACCCAGACCGAGAGGTCCGGACGCGACGTCGACAGCCCGGTGGCGATCGCCGGCGCCCGCCCGTGGATCGAGTGCATCCCATAGGTGTTCATGTAGTACGGGAACCGCGACGAGCAGCCGATCCCCGAAATGAACACGATGTTCTCGCGCGGCACACCAAGTTCAGGCATGAAGCCCTGTACCGCGGCCAGAATCGCGTAGTCCCCGCAGCCCGGGCACCAGCGAACTTCCTGGTCGGTCTTGAAGTCCTTGGCCTTCAGGCCCAACGCTCGCCCCGGCGAGTCAGTCATGAGTCAGCACTCCTTGCAGCATGTCGGCCAGGTCGGCGGCCTTGAACGGCAATCCGCGCACCTGGGTCACGCTCATCGCATCGACCAGGTACCTGGCCCGGATCAAGGTCGCCAGCTGGCCCAGGTTCATCTCCGGGATGACCACCCGGTCGTAACCGGCCAACACCGTACCCAGATTCGCGGGGAACGGGTTGAGGTGACGCAGATGAGCCTGCGCGATGGAGAACCCGGCGCGGCGTACCCGCCGGCAAGCCGCCCCGATCGGCCCATAGGTCGAACCCCAGCCCAACACGAGCACCCGCGCGTCGCCGTCGGGATCGTCGACGTCGAGCGGGGCGATCGTGCGCGCGATGCCGTCGACCTTCGCCTGCCGGGTGCGCACCATGAAGTCATGGTTGTCGGGTTCGTAGCTGATGTTGCCGGTCTTGTCGGCCTTCTCGATGCCGCCCACCCGGTGTTCGAGTCCAGCCGTCCCCGGCACCGCCCAAGGCCGGGCCAGCGTCTCGGGATCGCGCAGATAGGGCAGGAACTGCCCATTGGGTCCATTGGGCTCGGTGGCGTAGGTGGCCACGCCGGTCAGGTCGGGTAGGTCGTCGACGGACGGGATCTGCCACGGCTCGGAGCCGTTGGCGAGGTAGCCATCGGAGAGCAGGAAGACCGGCGTGCGGTAGGTGAGCGCGATCCGGACGGCTTCGATGATCGCTGCGAAGCAGTCGCCGGGCGACTGCGGCGCGACGATGGGTACCGGCGCCTCGCCGTTGCGGCCGAACATTGCCTGCAGCAAATCCGACTGCTCGGTCTTGGTTGGCAGGCCCGTGGATGGCCCGCCGCGCTGTATGTCGCAGATCACCAGCGGGATCTCGAGCGACACCGCCAGCCCGATCGACTCGCCCTTCAGCGCGATGCCCGGGCCGGACGAAGTCGTGACCGCGAGCGAGCCACCGAACGAGGCGCCGATGGCCGCGCCGATGCCAGCGATCTCGTCCTCGGCCTGGAAGGTGCGGATGCCAAAGCGCTTGTGCTTGGACAGCTCGTGCAGGATGTCGGACGCCGGCGTGATCGGGTATGCGCCGAGGAACAGCGGCAGGCCCGCGCGTTGTGCCGCGGTGATCAGCCCATAGGACAATGCGGTGTTGCCGGTGATGTTGCGGTACGTGCCGGCCGGTAGCGGGGCGGGCTTGACCTCGTAGGCGACGGCGAACGCCTCGGTCGTCTCGCCGAAGTTCCAGCCAGCCTTGAACGCGGCGATGTTCGCCTCGGCGATTTCTGGCTTGTTCGCGAACTTCTGCCGGACGAAGCGCATCGTGCCCTCGACCGGGCGCGAGTACATCCAGGACAGCAGGCCGAGCGCGAACATGTTCTTGCTGCGCGCCGCATCCTTGCGGGAGAGGTCGGCACCAGCCAGTGCGTCGAGTGTCAGCTGGGTGAGGTCGACGGCGTGGACGGTGAGGCCGTCCAGCGTGCCGTCCTCGAGTGGATTGGTGTCCCAGCCCACGCGGGCCAGTGCCCGGGCGGTGAAGTCGTGCGTGTCGACGATCAACGTGCCGCCCTTGGGCAGGTCGCCGAGATTGGCGCGCAACGCGGCCGGATTCATGGCGACCAGCACGTCGGGCCGGTCACCCGGGGTCAAGATGTCGTGATCGGCGAAATGCAGCTGGAACGACGACACCCCGGCCAGCGTGCCGGCCGGGGCACGGATCTCGGCGGGGAAGTTAGGCAGCGTCGACAGGTCGTTACCGAAGTTCGCAGTCTCCTGGGTGAACCGATCACCGGTGAGTTGCATGCCGTCGCCGGAGTCCCCAGCGATGCGGATGACGACCTGATCAAGTTGTTGGACGTTCTTGGACATGCGGGTGGCCGCCTCCGGGTGCTGCCTAGCTGCAACGCGAACTGACTACCCATCGTAGACACCCGACGATCGTTCTTGCTCGTGCGGCGGTGGTGAGCGTCCCCGCGCTGCGTCGGCTGTGGATAACGTCTGCCGCCGATCCGGCCAACTGCCTAACGTCGCTGCCCATGAGCCAGCCGATCCAAGTCGACCTCACCGCGCTGCACAGGCTCGGGCGCCAACTGACCGCGCTGTCGCAGAACCTCGAACGCACCGGTGGTCATTCATTCATCGTCCGGTCGGGTGAGCCGTTCGTCGAGCTGGCTTTACTGGACGTCCAGCGAGACTGGTGCGAGAAACGCGAAGCGATCACCGGGTACCTGACCAGCACGGGCTCGGCGGTCGAGGCGGCTGTGAGTGCCTACGACCAGCTCGAATCGGGGATCGCGAGCACGGCCACGCCGGCAGGTCTCCGGTGATCCTGTGTCCACCCCACCTCGACCTGCCCGGCGATCCGACGATGGCAGCGCTGTTCTGCTTGGCCAGCTCCGCACCAGCGGGCGACGCCGAGATCATCCGGGCGACCGCCCGCGCGTTTGCCCAAACGGCAGACGAGTTGCAAGCCGCGCTGCGCCACCTCGGCACTGTCGCGCGCGACACCTCGCATTGGACGGGCGACGCCGCCACCGCGTTCCGTACCGCAATCAACGCCCCGACCGCATTGCACCTGGACGAGGTGCCGGACCGATACCGGGCTTACGCACGCGTGCTCACCGCCTATGCCGGCCAGCTGGAACAGGCCCAGGTCGCGCTGTCGCCGGCCCGAGCCCGCGTCGAGGACGCCGTGCGCGCATACCAGGCGGTGCATGCAGCGGCGTCCGGCCAACCCGGGGCGTTGGACGCTGCGCGGCAGGAGTGCGGCGCATCGGCCCGCGCGTTTGCGGCGGAGTTCGACGCGTGGGCGGACGCGGCCACCAGATGTGTACACGGACTGCGGACGATCGACCGCAGCGATCACCTGCACAACCCGCACGGCTGGCATGCCCTCGTCGACGCGGCGTCCACCGTGATGGGCGACGTCTCGACGATGACCGGCGTGCTCGGCATCCTCGCCCTGGCGATCTGCCCGCCGGCTGCCGCCGTCCTGCTCGCGGTCTCTGCCGCCAGCTCAGGCGTCGCAGTGGCCGCAGACCTCGATCGCGCGTACGGATTCGGCGAGGACGTCGCGCTGACCACGCTGGCGTCCGACGCGCTCGGAGTTGTCCCCATGGGTGCAGCGGCGACAGCGACGAAGGCCGGAGTCCGCGCGGCCAGGAGGGCGACTCGGGCCGCCGGCGCGTCCGCTTCTGGCCTCGCCCGGGCAGCGTTCGCCGCCGAATGGAAGCAGTCGATGATCACTGCGCCACGCGCGGCGATCACGTCGATGCGAACCGGCCACGTCGCGCTCAGCAAGCCTGCACTTGGTCCCACGCTGACCCGCTTCGGGCAAAATCCCGACGCGCTCGCGGGATTCGGCGCGTCGTCGGGAATCGACACCTACGAGAATCGGCGCGAGGGCCTCGTCCGAGCCGGCGTCCGCAGTCCGTTCAGGGTCGTCTGGAAGCCGATCAGCGACGCCATCCGATGACCGCCGCCGGTCTCGAGTTGGACTTGCCAACCGGCTGGCTCCGGCTTAATCCCGACGATCAAGCAGTGGCCGACGTCCTCGCCACCGAGCTCGGATATCACCTCCCTGCCCCGCTGCGTCCAGCCCTCGCCTCGGCTGTGCGGGCCGGGGCCGAGGGGCTGCTCGTCCGGCTGCCGCCGGCCGATGAGGATCCGCCATTTGCCGTGGTGGGCGCGTTGGTGGTGCACGACTCGGCGGCCATCGATGTCACGGAGCTGCGCGATGCGCTCGACCGCGAGGGCATCGGTGCCGCCGTCGGCATGCTTGACGGCGTCCCGGTGCTCGCTTCGGCGGCGCGCGATCCGGGCGGCCCGGGTTCGCCGAGCCTGCTCATCATCAGCTACCTGTTGCCCGTCCCGACCGCAACCGTCGTGCTTGCCTTCGTCGCGGTCGAGACGGCGCCGGCGCGATGCATTACCGCGGAGGTTGCGCGGGTCATATGTGCTGCCCGGATCGTCCACGATTGTGGTGAGCGCTCCCGTGGGTACGCGGCAGGTGGTGAGCCGGGGGCAACTGCTGGGTAGGAACGCGGGCAATCGCTTGTCGCACAACGCGGCCGACACCGCTTGGAGGAACGATGCCCGAGGACGTGGTACTTCCCGCGTTTGAGATGGATTGTCGGGATTGGCTTGTCGCAACTCCGAACGACGTGGGACTACCTGACGAACTGGGCGGAGCGCCGCTGTTGGCGGTGCTCAGCACCGCGGTCTTCGGCCCGGATGAGTTCCGGTGCGCGAGCGCCGTACTGACCATCGGCCTGCTCGACGATGACGACCTGCTCAGCTGCGATGAAGGTGCCGTCGCCGCTGCGCAACTTGTTCATGGCGACGCCGGGTCGATCTGCTACCTCGCTCGCTGCCCAGACGGGGATCTTGCGCTGCTCGCCGAATTCACCGGCGACGGCGGCGACGACCCGGCCTTGCGACAGCGCATCGACACGCTGATGGCGTCGTTCCGATGGGCGGCATGATGCGCTGCTGATCGCATAACCGGGAACGAGCACGTTGCCGTGTCCGTTGCACCGTCATGCGCAACGCAGCCAATGGACTGAAGACGGCTGCCCTGCTCGGCTTGCTCTCGGCGATGTTGGTCGTGGGCGGCGGGGCGCTATTCGGCGGCCGCGGCCTGGCGATCGGACTGATCATCGCGGTGCTCATGAACGGCGCCAGCTACTTCTTCTCCGACCGGATCGCGCTCAGCTCCATGCGTGCCCGCCCGGTCAGCGAGGCTGAGCAACCGGCCATGTACGCGATTGTCCGCGAACTCGCTACCGCCGCCCGCCAGCCGATGCCCCGCCTCTACGTGTCGCCAGCCGCACAACCCAACGCATTCGCGACCGGCCGCAGTCCGCGCCACGCGGCGGTCTGCTGCACCGAGGGCATCTTGCAGGTCCTCGACCGGCGCGAGCTGCGCGCGGTCCTCGGCCATGAGCTCAGCCACGTCTACAACCGCGACATCCTGATCTCCTCGGTGGCCGGCACCCTGGCCGCCGGAATCACCTACCTGGCGCAGTTCGCGATGTTCTTCGGCGGCAGCGGCCGCCAGCGTAATCCGCTTGCCGGAATGCTGATGCTGTTCCTCGGTCCGATCGCCGCATCCATCATCCGGTTGGCGATCAGCCGCTCGCGTGAGTACCAGGCTGACCAGTCGGGCGCGGCGCTCTCGAACGATCCGCTCGCGCTGGCCGGTGCGCTTCGCAAGCTTCAGGCGGGCACCGCCGCCGTCCCCCTGCCGCAGGCGCCAGGCCTGGTGACGTCGAGCCACATGATGATCGCGAACCCGTTCCGCGGCGGGCAGGGTCTGGCCGCTATGTTCTCCACCCACCCGCCGATGGAAAAGCGCATCGCCCGGCTGCAGGAGCTCGCCCAGTCCGATCCGCGCTACTGGCGCTGACCGGCTGACTCGTGGTCGGCGTTCTGCGCCGCCCGTGCCACGTCCATCACGTACTGGCCGTAGCCGGACTTGGCGAGTGCCTCGCCCAGCCGGTAGGCCTGCTCGGCATCGATGAACCCCTGGTTCAGGGCTACCTCCTCCAAACAGGCGATGCGGACGCCCTGGCGCTGCTCGAGCACCTGGACGAACTGCCCGGCGGCGAGCAGCGAATCATGGGTGCCGGTGTCGAGCCACGCGGTGCCGCGGCCCAAGTCGATCAGCCGGGCCGAGCCGCGTTCGACATACACGTTGTTTAGATCGGTAATCTCCAGCTCGCCCCGAACTGAGGGCTGCAACGCCTTGGCGATCTCGACGACGTCGTTGTCGTAGAAGTACAAACCGGTGACGGCGAGATTCGACTTTGGCTGCACCGGCTTCTCTTCGATCGACACCAGGACGCCCTTCTCGTCCGCCTGGGCGACGCCGTACCGTTGCGGATCGCTGACCCGGTAGCCAAACAGCAGGCACCCCGTGTCGAGCTCGGCGGCTTCGGAGAGTTGTCCGCCCAGGCCGTGGCCGTAGAAGATGTTGTCGCCCAACACGAGCGCGGCGCTCTCGTGGCCGACGTGGTCGCGGCCGATGAGGAACGCCTCGGCGAGCCCGTTGGGCTCCGGCTGCACGGCGTAGTCCAGGTTCAGCCCGAGGTCGGAGCCGTCGCCGAGCATTCGGATGAATTGGTCCTGGTCGTGCGGCGTGGTGATGATCAGGATGTCGCGGATGCCGGCCAGCATCAGCGTCGACATCGGGTAGTAGATCATCGGCTTGTCGTACACGGGCAGCAGCTGCTTGCTGACGGACCGGGTGATGGGATGCAGCCGGGTGCCGGATCCACCGGCCAGGATGATCCCCTTCACCGGGGCCGCCGCGGGATCGGGAGCGTAGCGAGGGATTTCGTCGTGTGGTTCACCAGTCGCTCACTGGTGGTTCATCGGTAGTTGGAGAACTGCAGGGCCACCCCGAGGTTGGCGTTCTTGAGCAGCGCGATCACCGTCTGCAGGTCGTCTTTCTTCTTGCCGCTGACCCGCAGCTGGTCACCCTGGATTTGCGCCTGGACGCCTTTGGGCCCTTCATCGCGCACTAGCTTGGCGATCTTCTTCGCCTGGTCGGCATCGATGCCCTGCTTGAGCGTCCCGCTGACCACGTACTGCTTGCCCGAGGGTTTTGGGTCGCCGGCATCAAGCGCCTTGAGCGAGATGGACCGTTTAATCAGCTTCTCCTTGAATACCTCGAGCGCGGCTTTGGCCCGCTCCTCGGTGTCCGCCTTGATCGTGATGCCGAGCTCACCGGCCCATTCGACGGAGGCGTTGGTGCCGCGGAAGTCGAAGCGCTGAGCGAGTTCCTTCGCAGCCTGGTTAAGCGCGTTGTCCACCTCCTGGCGGTCGATCTTGCTCACCACGTCGAACGACGGATCAGCCATCGGTCGTCCTCCTCTCGCAGCGCGAATTCCGGACCGACCGTAGCGGAACCGCCATCAGGCGCCGAACGTGAGCACCTTCACCAACCGGCCGGCGTGTAAGATTCCCAGCCGTTGCCAGGCGGGCTGCGTCCGCACTCGGCGGCACGCACGGCGGGTTGCCCGAGTGGCCAAAGGGAACGGTCTGTAAAACCGTCGGCTCTGCCTACGTTGGTTCGAACCCAACACCCGCCACCACCGCTGGAGCCCCGGAACGGGGTTTCCGGCGTCTGTGCTGGACGAAGCGGGGTCTTCGACCGCACAGTGGTGGGATGTGCCGCAACATTCGTGTCCTCAATAACTTCGACCCACCGGCGACGAGCGACGAGGTGTACGCCGCCGCGCTGCAGTACGTCCGCAAGGTGAGCGGATCGAGCAAGCCATCGGCCGCGAACCAGGCTGCGTTCGACCACGCTGTTGCCGACGTGGCGCACGCGACGAGGCACCTGCTCGACGCCCTCGTGACATCGGTGCCGCCGAGGGATCGGGCCGAGGAAGCGGCGAAGGCCCGGGCGCGCAGCGAGAAGAGATTCCGCACGCCGGCCTAGACGAAGACGCATCATCGTCACTTCTGACTCGTGGTCCGGCAATGTCCGCCGGGTCGACCGCGCGGATCGCTCGCTCGTCGGCACGCACCTCGACATCGATGTATCAGCGACGTCCGATGACTCCTCTT
>JBDUCV010000018.1:0-34366 GCA_040003255.1 Actinomycetota bacterium | reverse complement strand
CGGCTTCTCGCACAGCACGTGCTTGCCGGCCCGGGCGGCCGCGATCGACCACGGCCCGTGCAGCGAGTTGGGCGTGCCGATGTAGACCGCCTCGACCCGGTCGTCGGCCAGCAGCTCCTCGTACGACCCGTACGCCCGCTCGACCCCGAACTCGGTCGCCACGGCCTGGGCCCGGTCCCGGTCCCGGCTGCCGATCGCCACCGGGTGCTCGGTCGACGACCCGGCCAGCCCGGTCAGGAATGCCCGCGAGATCTTCCCCGGCCCCAGGATCCCCCACCGCATGCGCTGCTCCGGTCAGTCGGTGACCGCCGCGGGGATGCCCGCGGCGTCCAGGACCGTACCGTCGGCCACGGTGCGCTTGATCACCGCGAGGGCGACCGGGCCGAGCTCGTGGTGGTGGGCGGCGGTGCCGAGGAAGCCGACGGTGCGGCCGTCGAGCTGCAGCGGGGTGCCGGCCGGCGGCAGCTCGTCGCGCTCGCCGGACAGGTGCAGCAGCACCAGCCGGCGCGGCGGCCGGCCCAGGTTCTGCACCCGGGCGACCGTCTCCTGGCCGCGGTAACAACCCTTGTCCAGGTGCACGGCGGTGCCGATCCAGCCGACCTCGTGCGGGATGGTGCGGTGATCGGTCTCGAAGCCCACCCGCGGCCGACGCGCCGCCACCCGCCGGGCCTCGAGCGCCCACAGTCCGACACGGATCGCGCCACCGGCGACCAGCCGCTCGATGAGCGTCGACACGGCTGGACGCGGCGCGATCACATCGATCGAACCGTCGGGCATGGCCCGGACGAAGCCGCCGCCGTCGAGGGCGGCGGCCCGGGCTGCCGGGTCGGGCAGCCCGGCGGTCTCGAGCACGCGTGCCGAGGTGGGACCTGCGAGAGTGACGACGGCCCAGTCCGCGGATACATCGGCCGGCGCTACCCGCTTAAGGAAGCGCATCTTCTGTAGATAGTCGATCGCATCGCTTGCCATCCCCGGCTCGACGTCCAGCCACACCGTGTGGGCAAGTTCGGTGACCTGCCAGTGCTGCTCGACGTGGCCGTGCGGCGAGAGCACCAAGGCCTCGGCCGAGTCGCCGTCGCGCAGGTCGGACACGTGCTGGCTGCAGATCGAGTGCAGCCAGCTGAGCCGGTCCTCGCCGGTCACCGCCAGGACGCCGCGATCGGACCGGTCGACCACCCCGGCCGCGGTGGCCAGCACCCGCTGCTCGCGCATCGGGTCGCCGAAATGCGCGGTCAGGTCGGCCGTTCCGGGAGCAGTCACATCAAAGCTCATCGTCGAGGGCGGCCGGTTTGTTCCGCGAGCAGGCCCGGCATCGCCCGAAGACGGTGAAATGCGACCGATCGACGGTGAATCCGCGGTCGGCGCGCAGCTGCTCGGCGAGTGCGTCGATCAGGTCATGCGCGGCGTCGGCCACCGACCCGCAGCTGTGGCAGACGATATGGACGTGGTCGTCCTCGGCCGGCCGGAACGCCGGAGCGCCGTGACCCAAGTGGGTGTGCCTAACGAGGCCGATCTCTTCGAGCAGCTCGAGCGTGCGGTAGACGGTGGTGACGTCGACGTTCGGGACGGCTTCGCTGACCTGCTCGGGCGTCGCGTGCTCGAGCCTGCGCACCGCAGCCAGCACCCGATCGCGCTGCGGCGTCATCCGCAGGCCCCGCTGGTGCAGCCGAATGGCCAGATCGGTGTCGCCGGGCATGCACCCAGTCTAGATAGCGGCTCGGTAGCGTGAGGGCGATGAATCCGCTAGTCGTGGGCGTGCTCGGCGTCGGCCTCGTCGACGCAGGCCGGCCGGTGCTGTTCGCCGACGATCTCGGGCTAGAGCGCGGCGACGGCTGCTTCGAAGGCGTCGGCGTCCGGCTCGGCGCCGACGGACGGGCGATGGTGGCCGACCTCGACGCGCACCTCGCCCGAATGCGCCGCTCCGCTGCAGCGCTCGATATCGCCTTCGACGAAGCCGGCTGGCGCTCGCTCGTCACAACCTGCCTGCCGGCCTGGACGACGCCGGGTGACGCCGTGATGCGCCTGCTGCTGACCCGCGGCCGTCCGGGGCTTGGGCCGACCGGCGTGCTGACCATCAAGCCCGCGCCCGCCGTGATCGAAGCCCAGCTCCGCGACGGCGTCCGAGTGGTCACCCTGCCGCGGGGCACGACTTCGGATGCCTACGTCGACGCCCCCTGGTTGCTGGGCGGGGTGAAGACGCTGTCCTATGCCGTCAACATGGCCGCCGGGCGGGAGGCGATACGGCGCGGCGCCGAGGACGTGATCTTCCTGAGCACGGACGGTGCGGTCCTCGAGGCGCCGACGGCCACCGTCGTCTGGGCGGTCGGCGGCACGCTGCGCACCACCCCGGTGGGCGCAACCGGCATCCTGCCCGGCACCACCCAACAGCGGCTGTTCGCCACGGCGAAGACCTGCGGTTGGCAGGTCGAATCGGTCGGCGCAGTGGTGGACGATCTGCACGCGGCGCGGGCGGTTTGGCTGGTCAGCGCCGGGCGCGGACCGGTCGATGTGGTCGAGCTCGACGGCAAGGGCCGCGCCCGCGATCTCCTGCTCAACGCTGAGATCCGGCGCCTCGCCGGGTTCTGACGAATACCCGTTGCCGACCTCGCTGAGCCCGTCGTACGGTGTCCGTACACGAGGAAGGAGGTGGTCCTGAGTTGTATACGTCTCGGACACGTGAGGTGGCTGTCCGCTAGCCGCTCGACTGCAACGGACACCGCGAGGTACTGACCGCGGCCGGCTCTCTCCGGCGGCAGCAATACCCCGACAGTCACCCGGCCCCTGAGCCGTCGGCCCGTCCAGCCGACCCGCGATGCATAGGCGTCCGGACCGGGCTCAGGGGCCGAACCATCTGCGTCGGCACCCGTTAGCAGGCCCGTCAGTTGGGTCGAGCGGACCGCGCAGATGCGCCATAGTCAAGCCCACTGGTCGCGCTCGAGCCGGCCGCTGAGATGCGGCACATAGTCACTGCCCGGCAGGGCGAGCTCGGTGACGTACTTGAGCGTTTCGTCGACCAAGGCGTACCGCCGCCGTTCCCCGTCGACGTCGCTCGCGGTCGGGGTACGGACAATGGTGGCGCCGTCCAATTCCCAGGTCAGCTCGCCCGCGTGGCCGGTGTAGCCGACCGCGAGCCCAAAGACCGCCACCAGCTGCGCCTCGATGTCGGCTGCGCCCGCGCCCGGGCGCCAGAAGCCGACTTCGCGCAGGGCCGGACGGATCACCGCGCCAGTGTCGTCCACCAGCCACGCTCGTGACTCGTAGACGAGAAAGGGCCGCCCGTCGTGGGCGAACGACACGCGTTGCCCGTAGCGGAACGGCCGACCCGTCGAAGGAACGACCCCGGTCCCGGTCCCGCGCCACACGCCGACCAGGGGCAGCATGGCCAGCAATGCGTCGTGGATCGGTTGCCCAGCACGCAGGTCAGTGCTATCGCCTGGGATCGGCAGGCTCACCGGCGTAGCGGCGCAAGCCGGACCGCAGTGCGCACCTCGATGCGCAGCTCGATGCGGCGGCTCATCGCTGACCGGCGAACAGCTTGTAGAGGATGTAGGCCGACACTGCCGCGATCGCCACGAAGGTCGCGATCAGCAGGACAAGGTAAACGACCTCCATGCAGGGCAGGATATCGGCATGACCGTGCCGAGCACCCGTCCTCTCGTCGTGAAGTGCACCGCAGGCGCCGACGATCCGGAACGATGCGCGCAGGCGTTCACCGTTTCCGCCACAGCTCTCGCCGCCGGCTCGGAGGTGTCATTGTGGCTCACCGGCGAGGCGGCGTGGTTCGCGCTGCCCGGCCGCGCGGAGGCGTTCGTGCTTCCCCACTCCGCACCTTTGGCCGACCTGCGCGATGCGGTGCTCGCTGGCGGCACGCTGACTGTGTGCACGCAATGCGCCGCCCGGCGCGGCATCGGCGAGGCGGACGTCTTGCCGGGAGTGCGGATCGCGGGGTCGGCGTCATTCGTAGCCGAGGCGCTGCGCGAGGCGGCGCAGGCTCTCGTGTACTGACCCGCCGCCCCGTGGCGCTCCCAAGGCCCACTCCGCCCCAAGGCCCGCTCCGCTCCCGCACACCCCGCGCGTCCGCGCCGGATATTGGTCAGTTCTGCACCGCCAACGTGCAGAACTGACCAATCCTCGGGAAAGGGGATAGGGGGAACGGGAGATCAGTCGAGGATGACGGGGGCTTCGATCAGTCCCGCCTGCCGAGCGACGACCTCCTTACGAGCGGCGCCGTCGCGGTGCAGCACCGAAAGCGTCCATCGCCCGGGCGCGGCGAAGAACCGGTAGTCGCCGGTCGCACTGGTCACGACCTCCGCGGTGAACTCCCCGGTGGCATCGAGCAGTCGCACATACGCGGCCGGCACCGGATCAGCGCCGGCGCGCACCACGCCGTAGATAACGGTCTCTCGGGTGATGTCGACATGGGCCGGCAACGTGGGCGTCTGCGACGGGGCGCCACACACGACTACACGTCCTTCTCGATTGGCACGCCGACGAGCGAGCCGTACTCGGTCCACGAGCCGTCGTAGTTCTTCACGTTCTGCTCGCCGAGCAGCTCGTGCAGAGCGAACCAGGTGTGGCTCGAACGCTCGCCGATCCGGCAGTAGGCGATGGTGTCCTTCGCTTCGTCCAGGCCGGCTTCGGAGTAGAGCGCACGCAATTCCTCGTCGGACTTGAACGTGCCGTCCTCGTTGGCAGCCTTGCTCCACGGGATGTTGATCGCAGTCGGGATGTGACCGCCCCGCTGCGCCTGCTCCTGTGGCAGGTGCGCCGGCGCGAGCAGCCGCCCGGCGAACTCGTCCGGCGAGCGCACGTCGATCAGGTTCTTCGTGCCGATCGCGGCGATCGCCTCGTCGCGGAACGCTCGGATCGAGGTGTCTTCTATCTGTGCGGTGTACGCCGTCACCGGTCGATCAACCGGCTCCTTCGACAGCTCACGACCGTCGAGCTCCCACTTCTTGCGGCCACCGTCGAGCAGCTTGATGTTCTGGTGCCCGTACAGCTTGAAATACCAATACGCGTAGGCGGCGAACCAGTTGTTATTTCCCCCGTATAGGACGACGGTGTCGTCGTTGCCGATGCCCCGCGAGCCGAGCAGTTGCTCGAACCTCTCCTTGCCGATGAAGTCCCGGCGGACCTGATCCTGCAGGTCAGTCTTCCAGTCGAGCTTCACGGCACCGGCGAGGTGGCCACCGTCATATGCAGCGGTGTCCTCGTCGACCTCGACGAACACGACACCCGGTGTATCAAGATTTTCTTCGGCCCAGTCGGCCGAGACGAGCACGTCTGCACGGCTCATGGTTTTCTCCCTGTTGATAGGCATGAACGACGTTGGGCGCCCGACACCGAAAAGGGTGAGGCGGGTGAGCGGTGCGGGTATCAGAACCCGGTCAGCACGTCGAACACAGGCAGCTGCCCACACGGCACAGGTCGACCGTGCGGCGAGACGTGAGCGAGATGCTCACAGCGCAGAGCGCGATGCCCATGCGTAAAGCGTAGCCGGATGCCACCAGGCTCGCCACGGCTTTGGTCAAGTCGTCGAACGCAGAACGATGTTGGTGGCCAACCCGGTGACCACCAGCCCGCCAGGAGCTGCGGTCAACGAGGTCAGCCGCAGGCCGAACGGTAACTGAGGCAGCGCGATGTTCCCGGTCAGCTGCCGCTGCAGCGCCTCGACCACCGAGGACGGGACGCTGACTGCTCCCACGTCGAGCTTGGTGACGGTTATCCGCACGTGGTCGCCCTCGAGGGCGACGTTTCCGCGACCCGTCACGTGGATCGCGCCGAGCCCCAGAACGGACACATCGGCCGCCGCCGAGATGCCCGACGCGTCACCGGTCAGGGTCAAGCCAGGAATCTTGCTGCGTCGGGCCAGCTCGGCGTAAGGCACGGTGACCTTGCCCTCGGCGCGATCGACGGGCAGCTCGCGTACCTCGCCGCTGATTAGGTTCGACACCGGCAGACGGGCACCGTGCAGGTCGACATCCAGGTCGGCAACCGTGAAATCACCGAAGCTGACCAGCGAGCCACTGATCTCGATGTCGCGGTATCGGCCCTGCACTACCTGGGTCAGGAACGGTATCCCGTGCACCCGCACCGTCGGCCGCTCGCCGAACTTTGCGTAACCAGCAAGCTTGGACTCGGCTTGATTCTGTGCGATGACCGCGCCGACCCGGTCGAGGACGACGAGCAACCCGAGGACGACTAGCAACCCGACGAGCAACCCCGTTGTTCTGCGACGCACCGGATAGCCCCCGTCAGCCACGGATCGCAAGGCACAGCAGGTAGGCCACCGGCGCCGAGAGAGCCAACGGGATCACCGCACCGAAAACGGGCCGCAGGGCAGCGACCCGTCCCGGCGACTCGGCGGTCGCCTGGTCGATGAAGGCGGCGCCCACCGCGAACAAGCTGGCCGCCGCCCCGACCGCGGTGCCGACCAGCGCCCCGCGGCTGGAAGTGAACTCGACGGTGCCCTGCAGCCGCAGGTAGCCGACGGCCCCGGCTGCTGCAGTGGCGACCAGGACCGCCACCAATCCCCGGGGCACCGCCGGGTCGAAGCGCGGCATCGACCAGCCCAGATCGACCAGGTGGCCGACCACGAGGGCGACGGTGATCGCGGCCAGCACCGCGCTGCTCATCGCCACCCCACCGGTCTCGTGCCGCAGCTGGATGAAGGCGCTGAGCGCCAGCACGCAGACGAGCATCAACGCGATGTCCGACAGTGACTCGAAAACGCGGGTGCGAACCACGCCGCGGGTAAGCTGGTGAACGAACATCGCGGGTAACGCCAAGCCCGCGACGGCGAGCAGGGTGCCCAGCTGGCCGCCGGGGAATCGCGACACCGCCACGTCGGCGCCGGCGGCGGTCAACCCACCCAGGACGATGCCGCCCAACCGTCCCGGCATCGCGGTGCCGAACACCCAGGACACGACTAGGACGGCCTGCGTGACTGCGACACCGGCGAGCAGCGCGGCCGTGCCGTGGTCGGGAAGAATCGCCAGGCCGCCGCCGACCACCAGCACGATCGCGGCCGGTGCCAGGTGCGTGGACACACCCTCTGCCGCCTGGGTACGCGTGCTGCTGAGCTCGGTCACGGCGCTGATAGTCCCAGACGCTCGGCCGCGGCCGGCGCCCCGGTCGCAACCCGGACCCAGCCGTCGATTCGGTCCACTAGCCGGGCGTCCGTCCCGGTCTCGGCATGCGTCATCCCGACTTCCAGCCAGTAGTCGGCGTCCGGCGCCGCTGCCGCGAGCAACTCCGCGTGCCGTACCGGGAAGAAGTGGTCGGCGTCACCGTGGACGATGAGCAGTGGCGTCGGCGCGATGCGGCCGACCACCTCGACCGGCGACTCGGGCAACTCAGGCCAGCCCTCGGTCAACCGGACCCGTTTCACGATCCGCACAATCAGCCGACCGGTCCGCGTCTCGGCCACCCAGTGCACGAGGCGTAGCGGCGCGGTACCGCGCTCGTACCAGAGGCCGGGCGAGCTGACACTGACGACGGCGTCCGCGTCGCCGCCTAACCCCGCGTAACGCAGCACAACCGAGCCACCCATCGACCAGCCGAGGAGCGCCAGTCGCGAAACGTCGCGGGCCCGCAGGAAGGACGCCGCGGCCGCGACGTCGCGGATCTCGACGTCGCCGATGCTGGACCGTCCGCCCGACTGGCCATGTCCGCGAAAGTCCGGGGCGAGGACCGTGGCGCCATGCCCAGCGAGCCGCCGGCAGATCCGATCGACCTGGCGGCTGCGAGACGATCCGGTGAAGCCGTGCGCGACGACGTAGCCGACCTCGCTGCCCTCATGGGGCCAGTGGCGCGCCGAGAGCTGGACGCCGTCAGACGCGACGAGCACAACCCGGTGATCGGTGAGCACGTTGCTATCCTGCCGGTGGACACTTCGCCGGGCAGCGCCGCCCAGGTACGACCGAACCAATGCTGGAATATCGCTGTCGGGAGTCGCGCGTGGACCTCGTGCTTCTCACCCAGGCTTCGCAACCGACGACCGAAGTGTTGCCCGCACTGGGACTGCTCAGCCACGCCGTCACGGTCCTGCCGATGGACGCTGCTGCGCTTGCCGGGCATAGCGGGGGCGAGGTGATCCTGGTCGACGCCCGCCGCGATCTGGCAACGGCACGGCAATTCACCCGGGTGCTCATCGCCGCCGGAAGCACCACTCCGGTACTCGCCGTACTGACCGAAGGCGGACTGATCGCGATCTCGGCGCAATGGGCGATCGACGACTTCGTGCTCGACACCGCGGGGCCGGCGGAGCTCGACGCTCGGCTACGACTGGCCATCGACCGCACCCAACGCTTGAGCAAGCCCAGTCCGGAGCGGGTCAGCATCGGTGAACTGGCGATCGATGAAACCACCTACACGGCCCGACTGCAGGGCCGCCCGCTCGACCTGACCTACAAGGAGTTCGAGCTGCTGAAGTTCCTGGCCCAGCACCCGTCCCGGGTCTTCTCCCGCGCCCACCTGGTACAGGAGGTCTGGGGTTATGACTACTTCGGCGGCACTCGCACGGTCGATGTGCACGTTCGCCGGCTGCGGGCGAAGTTGGGACCCGAACACGACGCCATGATCGGGACCGTCCGCAACGTCGGCTACAAGTTCGTGCGCCCAATCGACCCGTCGGCGACCGCCACGGCGGCTGGAGCCGGACTCACCATCCGCTGATCGGCGCTACCGTGCCGCGGTGATCTCCGTCGCGGTTTCCGAGGCCCTCGACCTGCCCACGGTCGTCGAGGTTCGCTCGCTGGCCCGCTGGTCCGAGCAGAAATTCGACGCGCCCCAGCTCAACGACCACGCCCTCTTGCTGATCACCGCGCAGACGGCCGGCCTCGTCCACCTGCTGGCCAGCGACGACGCACGCCTGGTCGGCTACGCGCAGCTCGAGCAGGACGCCTCGTCGTCCACGGTGCAGATCGCAGCGCAATCCGGCGCCGTTGATGCCTTGTTCGCCTCAGCCGCGGAACGGGCCGGGACGAAGCGTGGGTTGCGGGTCTGGGCGCACGGCCGGCACAGTCCGGTTGCGCCCGTCGCCGAGAGGCTCGGGATGCGACGTGATCGCGTGCTGTGGCAGCTGCGCCGGCCGCTCACTGATCTGCCCGCCGTGCGATTGCCCGACGGAATCACCATCCGGGCGTTCGTCTCAGGACAGGACGACGACGCATGGCTCGCTGTGAACGCGGCGGCGTTCGCGACGCACGCCGAGCAGGGTCGATGGACCCGGGCCGATCTGGAATCCCGGAAGGCCGAGGCGTGGTTCGACGCCAGCGGGTTCCTGCTGGCGGAACGCGGCGGCCAGCTTGCCGGCTTTCACTGGACGAAGGTGCATCCCGACGGCCCCGGCGAGGTCTACGTGCTGGGCGTCGCGCCGTCAGCGCAAGGCATCGGGCTCGGCCCCGCGCTGCTAGCTGCCGGCTTGGAGTACCTCGCCGGACGCGGTTGCGCCGAGGTCCTGCTCTACAGCGACGAGAGCAACGACGTCGCCATGCGACTCTACGAACGGGTCGGATTCCACCGTCACGACCTTGACGTGCAGTACGTCACCTGACGGGGCCGTCACTGCGCCCGTTATCCGGCGATCTGGGAACCGCCGCGTGCCGGGCGGGTCCCGTTCACCCTGCGTTCACCCGCCGAGCCCCACTGCGCTACCTGCCGCTCATAGCGTCCTGCGTGGAGTTCCCCTCTGACGAAAGGGATCACACGGTGAAGCTGTATCGGACCGGGCTGCTCGCCGGCGTCGTTGCCGGCGCAATCACCTTCGCGGCCTGTGGATCGGACAACAATCCTCCCGGTTCGAACTCGGCAGGCGGGTCGAACGCCGGCGGGTCGAGTGCGGGCAGCTCGAGCGGCTCGGTTGGCGATTGCGCAACAGGATCGCTGAAAACCGAGGGCTCCACCGCTCAGCAGAATGCGATCACCGAATGGACGAAGGCCTACCAGCAGAAATGCTCGGGATCCACGATCGCCTACAACGGCACCGGGTCTGGCGCAGGTGTGAAGAACTTCAACGCCGGACAGGTCGACTTCGCCGGATCGGATTCAGCGCTCAATGCTGCCAAGGGCGAGATCGGCGCGGCCGCGAGGCGCTGCGCGTCGCCGGCCCTGAATCTGCCGATGGTTACCGGCCCGATCGCGGTTGCCTTCCAGGTCAGCGGCGTCGATAAGCTGACCCTCACTCCGTCGCTGATCGCCAAGATCTTCACCGGCAAGATCGTCGCCTGGGACGACGCGGCGCTCATGGCCGCCAACTCAGGGGTAAACCTGCCGGCCAAGCCGATCACCGTGTTCTTCCGGGGAGACTCCTCAGGTACCTCGAACAACTTCGCGAAGTATCTTGCCGGCGCGGCGCCGTCCGACTTCACCCTCAAGCCCGACAACGCCTGGCCGGGCAAAACTGGCCAGGGCAAGACCAAGTCGCAGGGTGTCCAGCAGGCAATCCAGACCACCGACGGCAGCATCGGTTACATCGAGTGGTCCTACGCCGTGAACGGCGGCCTGAAATACGCGTCGGTCGACAACGGCGCCGGGCCAGTGGAATTGAACGCCGACACCGCCGGCAAGGCCGTCGCCGCCGCGACAGTCGCCGGCACTGGCGACGACCTCACGCTCAAGCTGGACTATGCGACCAAGACGCCCGGTGCCTACCCGATCATCCTGGTCACCTACGAGATCGTTTGTTCGAAGTACTCCGACGCGGCGATCGGCAAGCTGGTCAGGTCCTTCCTGACCTACACCGCTGGCGACGGCCAGAGCGTGCTATCGGATCTCGGCTACGCTCCGCTGCCTGCGCAGATCCAGGCGAAGGTGCAGGCATCCGTTAGCAAGATCGGCTGACGCCTAAATTGATCCGGCGAGCAGCCCCGCAGGCCGGTCCCACCGGCATGAGTCGGTGGGGCTGGTGGGTTACCCAGATCGGTGTTCCGGATGATGTGGACCTCATGCCAGAGCGAGAGATGACAACCGATCGGCAAGCGGGACCGTCTGGCGACGATCCGGCCGTCGACGCCTCTGGTGCCAGCTCGGCGAGCGGCGGCACGCTGCCTCCGCTCGCCGGCCGCGGCAGGGTACGCCGCGGCGATCGGGCCTTCGCGTCCTTGACCGCGGGTGCCGGGTTGTTCGTCGTCATTCTGATCGCGTTGGTGGCTGCGTTCCTGCTGATCAAGGCAGTGCCAGCTATCGCCAATGACAAGGTGAACTTCCTGTTCTCCCGCGAGTGGAAGGTCGATGGCAGCAATCTGCGCTTCGGCATCCTCGGTCTGCTTTGGGTCACGGTGATCATCTCGTTCGTCGCGATGGTGCTCGCGGTACCGCTGTCGATCGGGATCGCACTGTTCATCACCCAGTACGCGCCCAAGCAACTCGTTCGTCCAGTGGCCTACGTAATCGACCTGCTCGCCGCGATCCCGTCGATCATCTACGGCGTCTGGGGCATCATCGTGCTGGCGCCCTACCTCGAGCCGGTGCAGCGGATGCTTTACCGCCTGGGCTTTTTGAGAGTCTTCGAGAACGCCGGCATCTCCAGCGGCACGATCTTCAACGGCGGGGTGGTCGTGGCAATCATGATCCTGCCGATCGTCACGGCGATTGCCCGAGACGTCTTCGAACGCACGCCGACTGAGCACATCGAGGCTGCGTGGGCACTCGGCGCAACCAAGTGGGAGATGATTTGGCTCGCGGTTCTGCCCCATGGTCGCCCTGGCCTTATCAGCGGTGCCATGCTCGGTTTGGGTCGCGCCCTAGGCGAGACGATCGCGATCTATCTGATCGTGTCGCGCTCCGGCGAGGATGCCAGATTCTCCTTCTCGATCTTCAGCAACGGCGAGACCTTTGCCTCAAAGATTGCGAACAACGCCGCGGAGTTCAACGACCCGAAACAGACCGGTGCGTACATCGCGGCCGGCCTCGCACTGTTCGTGCTGACCTTCGCCGTCAACGCCGCCGCTCGAGCAGTCGTGAACCGGCGAAGGGAGTTCTCGTGAGCACGATGACGGCGACCCCGACCACACTGCGGGCAGCGCCCGGCTCCGGAATGCGCAAGGTCAAGGACAGGCTCGCGACGGGGCTGGTCACGCTCGCTTTCGCCATCGCGCTGGTGCCGCTGGTCTGGCTGCTCTGGACGGTCGTCAGCCGGGGCATCCACGCCGTTACCCGCAACGGGTGGTGGACGCACAGCCAACGCGGCATCACCTATCGCGAAGCCGGCGGCGGCGCGTACCACGCGATTCTCGGCACCCTCGAACAGGTGGCACTGTGCTCGCTGATCTCGGTGCCCATCGCCGTGCTCGTCGGCATCTACCTGGTGGAGTACGGACGCGGGCCGCTGGCCAGGGCGGTGACCTTCATGGTCGACATCCTGACCGGCATACCGTCCATCGTTGCGGCGCTGTTCATCTACGCAATCTTCATCACGACACTCGGCGGTGAGCGCTCTGGCTGGCTCGTGTCGTTGGCCCTGGTGATGCTGATGATTCCGGTCATCGTGCGCACCACCGAGGAGATGCTCAAGCTCGTGCCGAACGAGTTGCGCGAGGCGTCTTACGCCCTTGGCGTGCCCAAATGGAAGACCATCGCGCGCATCGTGGTACCGACGGCACTAACGGGCATCATCACCGGCATCGTGCTGGGCATCGCCCGGGTCGCCGGCGAAACGGCGCCGTTGCTGATCCTCGTCGGCTACACCTCGAACATAAACCGCGACCTGTTCAGCGGCTTCCAGGCCTCACTGCCCACCATGATCAACGACCAGTTCTCGAACCTGGGTAGCACCCAAGCGATCATCAACGGCAAGCCGACCGCCGTGCAGTTCGCCGCGGATCGCATGTGGGGCGCCGCGCTCACCCTGATCGTCATCGTCATGGCGCTCAACCTGACCGCCCGTTTCATCGGGCGGTTCAACAAGATCACCGGATAATCGAGAAAAGGCAACCAGGTCATGGCAAAACGCATCGACGGTAAGAACCTCAACATCTACTACGGCAAGTTCCTCGCCGTCAGCGACTGCAACTTCACCATCGCGCCGCGCAGCGTGACCGCGTTCATCGGCCCGTCCGGATGCGGCAAGTCCACCGTGCTGCGCACGCTCAACCGGCTGCACGAGGTGATCGCCGGTGCGCATGTCGAGGGTGAGGTGCTGCTCGATGGCGAGAACATCTACGCCAGCGCCATCGACCCGGTCGACGTCCGGCGCACGATCGGCATGGTGTTCCAGCGGCCCAACCCGTTCCCGACGATGTCGATCTACGACAACGTCGTGGCCGGGCTCAAGCTGCAGGGCGGACGGATCAAGAAATCCGACCTCGACTCGGTCGTGGAGCGCTCGCTCAAGAGCGCCAACCTGTGGGACGAGGTCAAGGACCGGCTGACCAAGCCAGGTGCCGGGCTTTCCGGGGGCCAGCAGCAGCGGTTGTGCATCGCCCGGGCGATCGCGGTCGAACCGCAGGTGCTGCTGATGGACGAGCCCTGCTCGTCATTGGACCCGATCTCGACGCTCGCGATCGAGGACCTGATCCAGACGCTCAAGGAGCGGTACACGATCGTGATCGTCACGCACAACATGCAGCAGGCGGCGAGGGTGAGCGAGCGCACCGCGTTCTTCAACCTCGCCGGGCTTGGCAAGCCGGGTCAACTCGTCGAGATGGACGACACCGAGAAGATCTTTTCCAACCCGTCCGACCGCCGCACCGAGGATTACATTTCCGGCCGCTTTGGCTGACTCGGTTCGGTTCGCCGACGGCGCCGGACTCTCGCTGTTGCGTGGCCGGGACGGCTAACGTCGCGGTCATGACCGAACCTGCATTCGAACCGATCGACGAGGACTGGACCAGAGCGCTGGCGATCGTCGCCCATCCCGACGACCTGGAATACGGCGCGGCGTCGGCGATCGCCCGATGGACCGCGCAGGGCAAGCAGATCGTCTACTGCCTGGCAACTCGGGGCGAAGCCGGCATCGACGGCCTGGCGCCGGAGGAAGCCGGGCCGCTGCGCGAGCGCGAGCAGCGCGAGTCGGCGCGCATAGTCGGCGTCGATGCCGTCGAGTTCCTGGGTTACCCCGACGGGGTGGTGGAGTACGGCCTGCCACTGCGGCGTGATATCGCCGCGGCCGTGCGCAGGCACCGCCCCGAGGTGGTGATCATGGGCAACCACCGCGAGGCGTACGGGCCGGGCATGCTCAACCAGGCCGACCACATCGCTGCCGGGCAGGCAACGATCGATGCCGTACGTGATGCGGCGAATCGGTGGGTGTTCCGCGATCTGCTCGAGCAAGGGCTCGAGCCATGGGGCGGCGTGCGGATGGTGCTCGTGTCCGGCTCGCCCGTCGCGGCGCACGCGGTCGAGGTCGACGATCATCTGGCTAAGGGGGTCGAGTCGCTACGGGCGCACGCTGCCTACTTGGCCGGCCTCGGCGACAGCTGGCCCGAACCGGACGAGTTCCTGGAATCCTTCGCCCGCCAGGCGGGCACCCGCCTCGGCTGCCGCTTTGCGGTGCCGTTCGAGGTGATCAGCTTCGGCTGGTGAGCGGCCACCGCGCCGGGGCATTGCCGCCTAGGGTTTGCTAGACAGTGCAGATGCGGGTAGGACGGCTGCGGCCGGACCAGATGTTGCCGTCGTCGGCTCGCGATGCGCTGTCGGCCCTCGACGTTCGCGTGCGGCCGGATTTTCGCCGGGCCATCGTTTATGGCGTGCTTGCAGTCGCCGCGCTGTTGGTCGGCCACGGACTCGGTGGGATAGACGCCCGGAACGCTCACGCGCGGATCGTCGTCTACGTCTGCTCGGGGGCATTGCTGATCTTCGGAGTGCTCGCCACCCGCTCGGCTGCCAGCGAGGTGAGCCGAATCGCCACCGCGCATGGCGGCGCCGCGGCTGCCACTCCACTGCGCATCGCGTGCCTGCTGATCGGCTACGTGGTCGTGCTGCTCGGCGTGCTCGACCTGCTGTCGGTGGCCTTGGGGCGATTGCTCGTCGGCGGGGCGGTCACCGGAATCATCGTCGGCATCGCCGCACAGCAGACTTTGGGCAACGTGTTCGCGGGTCTGGTGTTGCTGTTCTCGCGGCCGTACGTGCCGGGTGAGCGGATCAGGATCCGGTCCGGCTCCGCGGGTGGGCCACTCGACGGAACGGTGACCGGAGTTGGTTTGCTTTACACCACCCTGCTGACCGCCGAAGGCGTGGTCAACATCCCGAACAGTGGATTGCTCGCCTCGGCAGTTGGGCCGGTTGCCGCGCCGGCCGACCCGCTGCTGTTGCGTCCGAAGAGCCGCGGGCGACGGCCGCCGACGAGCTAGCCGCGGCGGCGGGCAGGCGACGCGCGTCCGCCGTTGACCGATGCCAACTACAGTCGATCGACATGGCGGTACTGACAAACGAGGTCCGTTCGGTGCTAACCAGCGGCAGGCTCGCCCATCTGGCGACGATCAACGCTGACGGCAGTCCGCAGGTGAGCATCGTCTGGGTAGGTCTCGACGGCGACGAAATCGTCAGCGGGCATATGGGCGACCGGCAGAAGCTTCGCAACGTCCGACGCGATCCCCGCGTCGTCCTGTCGATGGAGACCGGCGTAGTGAACCCGATGGGGCTTGGCGAGTACCTCGTCGTGCAAGGGACCGGCCGGGTGACCGAAGGCGGCGCGGCGGATCTGCTGCAGCGACTGGCGCGCGTCTACGTCGGCCCCGACGCCGTGTTCCCGCCCGGTGAGAACCATCCGCCCGGCCTGATCCTTCGGATCAGCCCCGATCGAGTCGGTGGCATCGGCCGATGGGCAGGTCACTGACCTGCGCTGCGTGCGCAGTGCTGGACTTCGGCTTTCACCGAAGCGAACGTCCGGGGCCGCTATCGGGTGCCGTGTGGGCGCATCCTCGGTCATCGCACGTCCGCTTTTCAGGTTCGGTGACGTGCCGATCCGATCAGCGGTAGATCCGCCGTAGCAGGGCACGCGTCCCGGCATTGCGCACC
Organism: Actinomycetota bacterium; assembly: GCA_040003255.1. Taxonomy (GTDB): domain Bacteria; phylum Actinomycetota; class Actinomycetes; order Mycobacteriales; family Jatrophihabitantaceae; genus JBDUCV01. The sequence continues at coordinate 18,409 of JBDUCV010000018.1, read as the reverse complement.
CGCCCGACCACCCGATCGCGCGCGAGTGCGGCCCGCGCGGCATTAGCCCCGGGGCCGCCGTGCACGCCCCCGCCGGGATGCGCCGAGGCGCCAGCCAGGTAGAGCCGGTCGACCGGTGTCTCGGACCTGGCCAGCCCAGGAAGCGGACGGAACACCAACTGCTGGTAGATCGCCGCAGTTCCCCCGTTGACCGCGCCGCCGACCAGGTTCGGGTTGGCAGCCTGCAGGTCGAGCGGCGATTGCACCGATCGAGCGATGACCCGGTCGCCGAAACCCGGCGCGTGCCGCTCGATGGTTCGCTGCATGCGCTCGACATGCGCGACGATCTCCGCCTCGCTGAGCGGTCGCTTGTCGGGCAGGTGGGTGTAGGCCCACGCCGACTCGGTGTCTGGGGGCGAGCGAGTCGGGTCCGCCGCCGTCATCTGGCCGAGCAGCAGGAACGGCTGCTGCGGGATCTGCTTCGTGGCGAGCGATGCTGCGTAGTTGGTCAGTCCGTCCAGGTCAACGCCGAGGTGGACGGTGCCGGAGCCGCCGACCTCGGCCGCAATCCACGGGATCGGCCCGGACAGCGCCCAGTTGACCTTCAGCGTCGGCGCGTCCCACTGGAAGCTGCGCAGATCCGACTCCACGCGCGGCGGCAGGTTCGCAAATCCGACCAGGTCGCGGTAGAGCTCTGGAGCGCCGACGTCGGCCAGCACCGCACGTCCGGCCCGGATCATCTCGCCGGACGCCAGCCGGACGCCCCGCGCTGCCCCGCCTTCGACGATGATCCGCTCGACCGGGGCATCCAGCCGCAACCGGCCCCCGGCCGCGGCCAGTCGGGAGACCAGCGCCTCAATGATCATCCCCGACCCGCCGACCGGGACCGGAAAGCCGATGTCCTGGCCGACCATCGCCAACAGCCAGCCGAACAGCGCGCTGCCCGCACCCTCGGGCGGCAGGTCGGTGTGCAGGGCGTTGCCGGCCAGCAGCAGGGTCGCGCCCTCGCCGGCGAACCGCTCGTCACCTGCCCGCCGCACCGGCGTGACGGCGAACCGTGCGAAGCGCAATGCATCGGCCGCGCCGAGCCGGCGTAGTAGCGCGACGCCCGGCCGCACCGGCGGGAACGGCCGGAACAGGGCCCGGATTAGCGGCTCACGGATCGCGCAGTATTGCTCGAACATCGCCCGCCAGGCAGCCCCATCGCCCGCTGCGAACGCGTCCAGCGACGCGGCCGTGGTGTCCAGGTTGCGCGAGAGGGTCGCCACCCGGTCGTCGGGCAGGACGTGCGCGAGCACCTCGGGGGCGTGTGTCCAGTGCAAGCCGTGCCGTTCAAGGTCGAGCGAAGCCAGGATCGGCGACGCGACGGCCAAGGGGTAGAAGGCGCTGAACAGGTCGGTCACGAAGTCGGGGTGAAGTGAACGGTCCGAGCGCACCGCACCGCCGGGGTGCGGCATCGCCTCGACCACCTCGACGTCCCACCCCGCGTCAGCGAGCAGGCAGCCAGCGACCAGGCCGTTGTGTCCGGCCCCTATCACGACGGCATCGGTCACGGCGCGTCGATCCCCCTTGAACGTAAGGCTTGGTGCCCATCACACCACAGCGATGAATGATCTTCGTCAACCGAAGATCCGAAGCGGTCGAAGTCACCGGCTTCGCCTTGCCCGCACAGTCGTCGACCGGAAGCCAGCTGGCGAAACGGTTCCCGGACGGTGGTGATCATCGGTCGCTGACGTGGACCGCAACCGGACTACTCAGCATGTGGGTAGACCCGCGAGCAGGCGGCGGACCGGGTGAGCTGATGGCCGCTCCGGTGACCTGATCGGGGCGCGTTCCTGAGCGCTGGTGCTGCTTCACAGCTCGATCGGCGCACCATGGTGCGATGTTCGCGTCGCTCGCGCCGGCCCGGCGACGATTGCTCCGTGGGTTGATCGGGCTCGTCCTCGCCGCCGGGATTGCCGGGGTGGCGGTGGCTATCGCCCGCGACGTCGGTTCGGACTCGCCAGCGGCCGCGGCGCAGGACATGGCCGGCCCGGTGCTACTCGTCCCCGGCTACGGCGGCTCGACTCGATCGCTGGCCCCACTCGCGGCCTCGTTACGGGCCGCCGGCAAGGACGTGACGGTGGTGTCGCTTCCCGACAACGCGCTCGGCGACCTGGACGTGCAGGCAGTCGCACTCGCAGCTGCAGCGGCGGCCGCGCGCTCGCGCACCGGTGCTCCGTCAGTCGACGTGGTCGGCTACTCGGCAGGTGGCGTCGTCGTCCGGCTATGGATCCGCGACCACCGCGGTGCGGCGGTCGTCCGCCGGGCGATCACCCTTGGGTCCCCGCATCACGGCACGGCGCTCGCCGACCTCGGCACGGCCGTTCCGGAGGCGTGCCCGGTCGCGTGCCAGCAGTTGGCGACGGGCAGCCCCGTTCTCGACGCACTCAACCGCGACGATGAGACACCGTCGGGTCCTACCTGGTTGTCGATCTGGACCGAGCGCGACAGCACGGTGCTGCCGCCCGACTCGGCACGCCTGGACGGCGCCACCAATATCACTGTGCAGAGCCGGTGCCCCGCCGACACCGTCGACCACAGCGGGTTGCCCGCCGATGCCGTGGTGCAGCAGCTTGTGTTAGCGCAGCTCACAACAGGCGACGCCGGCAAGGCAACGGTGGCCTGCCTCAGCTCGTGATGTCTTTGGTCTGGAAGTTCGCCCACGCCGCACCGAGCAGGACGATGACGTAGCCGAGCTGCAGCAACATGCCACGCTGCACATCCCGCCAGAGGATGGGGTCACGGAACAGGTCTACAAACGCCAGCCAGTACCGCGTCGGCAGATACGGCTTGATCGCGTTGGCGGCGTCCAGGGTGAGCAGGACGGACGAGCCGATCAGCACAGCCAGGGCACCCAAGCCGGCCGACAGCGGCGAGTCGGTCAGCGTCGAGAGCAGCAGCGCGGTGGCCGCTACCCCGAGCATCGAGAACGCCACGTAGCCGATCGCGATCACTGTCCGCCAGGCGATCTGGCCGGGTGACAACTCGCTGCCCGAGATGGTGGTGACCGACGTCGCCGCGGTCAGCGGCTGCTTGCCGAGCAGCAGCTTGCCGACGATGAACCCCGATCCGGCGACAATCACGACCGAGACGACAACGAACACGAAGATCGCGATCAGCTTGGCCACCAACAGCTGGCTACGGCCGACCGGGCGGATCAGCAGGTAGCGCAGGGTGCCGCCTTGCGCCTCGCCCGCGATCGAGTCGCCCGCCATCACCGCAACCGCCACCGGAAGGAACAGCGGCAGCACGATCGCGAGCGCCGCGACCGAGAACAACGACCCGTTGGACAGTACGGCGGACAGGAATGCCGGACCCTGGCCGGGACGGGGGCCGACGCCGGTGATGGCGACAAGTACTGCCACCAGCGTCGGAAATGTGACGAGCAAACCGATCGACAGCCAGGTTCGCGGCCGGCGGAACAGCTTCTGCAGCTCGACGGCGATCATCGGCTCCGCACCGCAGCCTCGATCCGGTCGGCGGACGGTCCCGTCGCCTCGAGCACCACCTGCTCCAACGTCCGGTATTCCGGTGCCAGCTCGCTCACCCGCAAGCCCTCGCGCACGAGCAACTCGTTCAACGCCGCCGGGTCCGCTGCCCGAATCACCAGCCGGTCGCCGTCTCGCAGTTCCACCCGTCCGTCCAGCAGGCTGACCGCCGACGCAACGTCGGGAGTGCGCAGCACGGTGCGGCCGGTCGGCGCCTGCAGATCGGCGAGCTGTTGCTGCAACACGAGTCGTCCGCGGTCCAGCACTCCGACGCGGGTGCACATCTGCTCGACCTCGGCGAGCAGATGACTGGACAGGAACACGGTGGTGCCACCGGCGTGCAAAGCGAGCAGCAACTCGCGGATCTCGCGGATGCCCTGCGGATCGAGGCCGTTCGTCGGCTCATCGAGCACGAGCAGCTGCGGCGCGCGCATGAGGGCCGCCGCCAATCCCAGCCGCTGCCGCATACCCAGCGAGTAGGCCTTGACCGGGCGGCGACCCACTCCGGCCAAACCGACCCGCTCGAGCGCATCGTCGACGCGCCGTCGACGGTCGGTGTGCGATCCGGTGGACGGCCCGCTCGCGTCGAAGATCATCAGGCTGGCGCGTCCGGACAAGTGCGCGTACGCGGCAGGTCCCTCGACGAGCGCGCCGACATGCGGCAGCACCCGTCGGGCGGCCTTCGGCATCGCTTCGCCCATCAGCTCGATCTCACCGGACGTAGCCAGCACCAAGCCGAGCAGCATCCGAACCGTCGTGGTCTTGCCCGACCCGTTCGCGCCGAGGAAGCCGTAGATGTCGCCGGGTCGCACGTCCAGGTCGATGCGGTCGACGACGAGCAGCGAGCCGAACCGTTTGGTGAGCGCTTGGGTGCGGATCATCGGTCGAGCCCCGATTCGACCGGCAGATCAGCGACGGCTCGCCGCAGCACGTCGGTGCCCACCGTGCCGGTCAGCAGCCACGAGTCGTCACCGCTGACCGGCGACAACAACACGCTGAGGGCGCCGATGGTCAGCGACAATCGCTCGCCGTCGGCCACCACCCCTGGCGTTTTCTCCAGCTGTCGCCTCAACGACCAGGTGGTCCGGCCGGGCAACGGGACGGCAGCGAACTCGGCGACGCCACGGCCGTACAGGCTGATGGCGCCCACCGTGGGCAACAGGTCGTTGCGGGCGACGCCGGCGAGCCGCTCGGGCAGCACCGGGCGGCCAATTCGGTTGATCAGTGCAGCCAAGTCGGGTGCGTCGGCGCTGCGCAGCCGGGCGCCCGCCGGCGGGAGGAACGCGACGGTGCTCGCTGCCGGAGGCGCCGTTGAAAAATCGAGAAATGTCGTGGTCAATACGGCGGAGTCGTCGCCGGTGCCGTAGACCTCGACGCGTAACGGCAACCCGGTGTCGCCATCGACCCACAGGTCAACCCGGCTAATCGTGGACGACCCGGCCGGGGGGCGGAGCCGCAGCCCCGGAGCAGCCCGGCCGGCGATCCGGCGTGCGGCGAGTCGGCTCACCTCGTTGCGATTCGCCTCGCTCAGCAGCCGACGCCCCAGATTCGTGGGCAGCAGATCACCCGCCACAGGCAGTCGCACGGTAACGGGCTGCTGCGCGTTGGTGTAGGTCGCGGTGTTGGCTTCGTAGTTCCACGTCCAGGTCGCCGTCCCGAACTGGTGTACGTCGGATTCGCCGGTCAGGTTCACCGTGTCGACGCGCCAAGCAGTGCTCGATTGCCACCACACCCGTATCCGCGTCTCATCGCCGAACAGATCGGCAAGCGACGTGAACTGCGAGGTGACCGGGAGCACAAGTCCCCCCGACGACTGCGCATATCCCGAGTACGGCACCGACGCCGAGGCCCGGACCCGGTCTAGCAAGGTGGCCGCGCTCTCGGCCGAGCCCCCGACCGGCAATTCGCCCACAATCGTCGGCAGTGCGACAAGGGCGGCCACCCCGAGGCCGACCACACCCCACCGCCAGTTGCCCATCACACAAGGTACGTCGGCGAACTGGGAACCGACCTTGCGCTTCGCACGATCGCGCGGGACGGCGGTGCCTTGGACGACACTGGGTTCGTGCCGGAGCTAGCGACTGCCCTCGCCGACGGCGTCGTGGTACTCGACGGCGGCCTCGCGACGGAGCTTGAACGGCGCGGCAACGACCTATCTTCGGCGCTGTGGTCGGCCCGCCTGCTGGCCGATGACCCGGACCAGGTCCTGGCCGCGCATCGGGCTTTCGTCGCGGCCGGTGCGCAGGTGATCATCGGTGCGAGCTACCAGGCATCAAACGACGGGTTCGCCGCCGTCGGGATCGACGCGAAGGCGATGCTGCAGCGCAGCGTTGAACTCGCCCGCATGGCGATCGGCGACGCCGGATGGGTCGCCGCGTCGATCGGTCCGTACGGCGCGGCACTTGCCGACGGTTCGGAGTACCGCGGCGACTACGGTCGCTCGGTGCGCGAGTTGCGCGGGTTTCACCGGGGCCGGATGCAGACCTTGGCCGACGCCGAGCCTGACGTCCTCGCCATCGAAACGATCCCCTGTCTTACCGAGGTCGAGGCGGTGCTTGCCGAACTCGACGTGCTGGCTGTGCCAGCCTGGTTGTCGATCACCTGCACCGGCACGCGGACCCGCGCCGGCGAGCCGGTCACCACCGCGTTCGCCATGGCGGCCGACTGTCCGGGGGTGATCGCCGTCGGCGTCAACTGCACGGCGCCCGAGGACATAAGTGCGCTGATGCCACTCGCCGCCGCGAGCGGCAAGCCGGTGGTCGTCTACCCGAACAGCGGCGAGACGTGGGACGCAGCGCGACGGCGATGGACCGGCGCGCGTGGGCTGCACCCCGAACGGGTGCGCGAATGGATCGACGCGGGTGCCCGGCTGGTCGGCGGGTGCTGCCGGGTCGGGCCGGACGAAATCGCTGCAATCGCAGCCATCGCGCGCGGTAACTGATCGGCAGGACGTGATCTCGGATACATTCAGCGACGTTCGCCGCCCCAACCACGCGAGGAGCCAGGCTATGGAGCCCAACCGCCCGGCCCGCAGGCCCTTCGGAGTCACCCTGCTCGTGGTCCTGATCGTCCTGATGTTGCTCTATTCGCCGAAGGCGAACGCATTCTTCCGCACGAACTGAACCCGCCTGCGCCGACCGGCGCCGCGCCGGGCGCGGATCGGCTACTCGTCGTCGACTCGGTGCCGGCGCGGATCCGCCGGCCGGTCGATGGCGTGCGCCTCGTGGTGCGCTTGCTGGCCCTCGGCTTGATCGCCGCGCTCGGGACGTTGGCCAGCGCGACCAATCTGGGCGCAGAGTTCGACCTTGTCCGCCTCGTCGACGCCATCCCCAGCCCGCTGCTCGCCCTGATCACCGCCGTGGGTGGGTTCGGAGTGCTCGGCGTCCCGCTCGCATATGCCCTCCGCCAGCTTGTCCGCGGTCGTTCCCGGCTGCTGCTCGAGGCGGTGCTCACCGGCTTGCTGGCCATCGCGGCGTGTTGGGCGTTGATCGAGTTGCTGTACTTGATCGACTCGAGCGCGCTCGACGACGCGCTCGAGTTCCCGAGGCCGACCGGGTCGACCCGCCCGCTCGATGACTACCTGACCGCGCTCGTCGCGTTCGGCACTGTGTCGAGGGTTGGCGGCGAGCAGCTGTGGCGGCGGCTGTTCAGTCTTGCGGTCGGCGTCTACGTGTTGTCGGAGTTCACCACTGGGCACGCCACCGCCCTATCGCTGCTCGCCAGCGTGACGCTAGGCGCCGCGGTCGGCGTCGCCGTGCGGTACATCGCGGGCAGCGTCAACGTCGAGCCTGACGGCGCAGCGCTCGCGGCCGCGCTGCATGCACGCGGCGTGGAACTCGTTCGCCTCGAACGTCGGCGCAGCGGCCACGACCAGCGCGATTACCTGGCCACGACCAGCGACGGCACACGGCTGCTGCTTGCCGTTTTCGACCGCGACCGGATCGCGTCCGGCGCGCTCTACCGCGTTTATCGCGCGATCCGGGTGAATGCCGAGGTGGCGCGTGGTCCGGTGCTCTCACTCGAACGTGGCGCAGAGCGACGGGCCCTGCTCGCCATGTCGGCTGCGGCGAACGACGTCCCCGTCCCACGCTTGGTGGCTGGGGTGCCGTGTGGCCCGGACACCATCGTGCTCGCCTACCAACACCTCGACGGCACACCGCTCGCGCAGCTGACCGAACCGCCGAGCGAAGCCCGGCTAGCCGAGGTGTGGACGTCGGTTTCGCGGCTGCATCAGGCCCGCGTCACGTATCGGGGGCTTACCCCGAGGCGGCTGCTCGCTGGTGCGGACGGCCAAATCCTGCTGCCGATACCCGAGGACGGCGCGGCGTTCGCCAGCGACCTGCGCATCGCAGTCGACCGCGCGCAACTGCTGGTGACCACCGCGCAGTTGGCCGGTGCGTCGACGGCGGTGCGGATCGCGCGCTCGGTGATCGGTGACGCCGCGCTGAACGCGACGGCTCCCGTCCTGCAACCGGTCGCGCTCGACCGCGAGACGCGCGCCGCGATGAAGAAGAACGGCGCGCTGATCGAGCAGATCCGGACCGAGATCGTCGGCCAGACGAGCCTCGAACCGCCGGAGCTGTCGAACCTCGAGCGGGTCCGACCGCGCACCGTGATCACCCTTGTGGCGGCGATCGTGGCCGGTTATCTGCTCATCGGCCAGCTCGGGACGGTAGACCTCGGCACCGTGCTGTCGGGTCTGCGTTGGCGTTGGCTGCCCGTGATCCTGCTGTGTTCCGCCGCCACGTACCTCGGGGCGGCGCTCGCACTGACCGGATACGTGCGCGAGCGTCTGAGCTTCGCCCGGACGGTGCTCACGCAGGTGGCCGCCGCATTCACCGGATTCGTCACGCCGCCCGCCGTAGGCGGAGTTGCGGTCAACATCCGTTACCTGCAGCGCGCCGGACTCTCGACGGCGGCGGCCGCCACGAGTGTCGGCACTTGCCAGGCCGTGAACGCCATAATGCACATCGTCCTGTTGGTCGCGGTCGCCGCGGCGTCGGGGTCGTCATCCGACCATGCCCTGCCGATTCCCGGTTGGGCCTTCGTCGCACTCGCCGGCGCCATGCTCGTCGCATTCTCGTTGCTCGGCGTGCCGTTCGTTCGTCGGTGGGCGGCCGACCATTTGCTACCCCCGATCCGCGAGGCAGGACCGCGGCTGATCGGACTGTTCAGCGACCCGGTCAAGCTCGCGCAGGGGTTACTCGGCACCCTGCTGCTCAACGGGGCGTACGTCGCCGCGTTGTGGTCGGCGACCCTGGCGTTCGGGGAGTCGGTGTCGTTTCTGAGCGTCGCGGTGGTGTACCTCGCCGGCGGTGCGATCGGTTCGCTCGCTCCGACGCCGGGCGGTCTGGGCGCGGTCGAAGCCGCGCTGTCGACCGGCCTCACCGCGGTGGGGATGCCGGGTGCGACAGCGATCAGCGCGGTCTTGCTGTTCCGGCTCGCGACCTTCTGGATCCCGGTCCCGTTCGGCTGGGCGGCGCTACATTTGCTGCAGCGCCGCCAAGCCGTTTGACATTCGGGAAAACCGCCGCTGTCGTCGGCGACCGACTTACTTGCTCGGCTGAGGTACCGAGCAGTCGATCTTCGGGTTGAGGCCGACGTAGTTCAACGGGCCGGCCACGATGGTCACCAAGATCGTGCCCAGCTTGGCGCAGTTCGCCGAATCACCGCTGTAATAGTGCCGCTGGCCCGCGGCGATCGCGCCGATGATTAGCCAGACGACGATAACCAGGGTCAGGACCCGCACTTGAGTTCCCCCGCGTGTGCTCCATGCCATGTCTGTCACGTACCCCGTCCGTTAGGCGACCAAACCGACACTGCTGAGCGAGTGCGTTCCAGACCCTACAACGGCCGCAAGTGTTACGGCATCATCCGTCGATGACGGGCATCATCCGTCCGTGTCGTGGTGCGCGTCAGGCCAAGCGACGGTTGTCACCTGTCCGCCTTTGACGGTGACGGTGAGCGCGGTTGGTTCATTGGGACGCAGCCACAGGTCGTATCGGCCTTCGCGCAGCCCGGGGTAGACAGCGGAGTATTCAGTGCCGCTGGCGACCGGCCGGCCGATGACTGCGACGTGCGGCCACGCCGGCTGGTGGGTGTGCTCGTGGGATTCGACTGCGCCGTGGGATGTGTGCGAGTGGCTACGCCAATCTCCTTGCCACCAGCCGGCGCCCTCGTCGGCCACGCCATCCCGCGCGTCGGATGGGCATATCTCGACCTCGAGACCGGCCATGCTGGCTGGGGCCGCCACCACCAGGGCGCCGATGTCGTCGCCGATGTCGAGCACGACCATGCCCTGGCCGGCGTGCGGGTTTTCGGCGGTGCTCATCGGCGCCCTTTCGGATGGTGCAAGCCGACCGGTTAGATGTCGCCGCCGGGGGTGCCGGGCCTCGAAGTGAAGCCATTGTTGGGGTTGGACAGGTACGGGAAGGACGGGAGGAACGGCTGACCGTACGGCGTGTTGTCGTTGGTGGTGCCGTCATTGAGTGCGGCCGCCGCGGCATCGGGTGTGTAGGAGTGGTCGACAAGCGGAATGGTCGCCCCCGCCACCGCCTTCAGCTCGATCGCGGTGACATCGTCGATCGGGCGGCGCCCGTTGGGGAACCCGGCCGCGTCCCCAGCGACCAGGCCGATCGGGTTCTCCGTGCCTGCTGCCGTAGGCCGTACCGCGACGTTGAGCCGAAGCATGTCGGCCAGCGTCGAACCGGTGTAGTTCTGGAAGCCCGGGACCACCCCGGCGGGGATGCCAGTGAGCAGGATTGCGGCCAGGTCGTTGCGCGGTTTGTTTGCAGCCACGTATGCAGCCAGGAGGGGAAAGGCCGCCGGGTAGAGCACATTCGCGATGAGGTTCGCAAGCTCAGGATGCAGCACGTACTGGGCGAACTGCTTATCGTTGTAGGGCTGCTCAGCGTTCCAGCGGTCCTTCTGCGCCATGGGATTGATGACCTCGTTCACCAGCGGGTTGCCAAGGCGCGAAATTTGCGAGAAACGACCGAGGCTGCGGTAGGTCCCGCTGTGCTTGTCGAAAATCCGCGCGTGAGTGCGACTGGCGGTGGCCCACACGCCAATCACGGACTTTGGTGACATCACGTCCGTCGGAGTTCTGCCGTCCACGGTCAGATCGCTGATCGGCAGCTGCAATGCGAGGGTGTGGACGTTGAGGCCGCGCAGACCGTTGACGCCGGGCATATTCGGCAGGATCGGCGGAATGGCCGGGTTATAGGCAGCCTGGAACGGGCGCAGATCGCCGAGATCGAAGATGCTTCCCAGGTCAACATGGAAGCCGTCGGCCCGCTGGCCGGCGAACACCGCGCGGTAGCCACCGAGGTCGTGGTAGCTCTGGGCCGCCAGAGCCGGATAGTGCGGGGTGCTGTGGACGCCGACGTTTACCGGTGGACAGGACAGTCCCCGACCGAGCACCCGGCTCGTGGTGGATCGCCCGTCGCCGCGGCGCACAACGCGGGTCAGGGTGTAGGTCTGCGGCCGGTTCCAGTTCGGGTCGGTCGGCGAGGAGATCGGACCGGTGTTGTAAAGGAAGGTGTTGGGATTGCGAATGGTGGTCGTGAACCGGAATTGATAGGTGATGTCGGCTTGGGCGTCTCCCGCGTTCGAGACCTTGATCTCGTATAGCACGTCGTCCGCAAATTCGTAGAAATTGGGGCCGCCGTAGGGCAGCTCGAACGGCAGGAAGTTGGCGATCAGGGTGACCGTGTTTCGCTTGTCAGGGCTGACGAACGCGTACACATCGGTGTTGTCAGCCGACGGGTCCTTCGAAATCTCTGGTGCTTCGCGATGGGAGGACATGCTTTGACCTTTCGCACAAGTAAATGGCAATAGTGATTTGGGGGTCCGACGACCAGATCCTCGCCAGCTCGAGGAAAGCGTGGTGCGTTGCTCAGACGTTCGCCGCGCGGGCGAAAGCCCGGGCAAGCCGTGCTACGAGCTGCTTGTCGGTCACGATGACCTCGCGGCCCTCGACCATGAGCGCGACCTCGCCCTTCGTCACGTCGTGAATGTAGGCGGCCATGGCGCCCTCAGCGTCGGACGGCACCGTGACGTTCTCGGTCCTGGCCGCGGCCCCCGGTGCAACCATGACCGCTACGCCAGCGGCGGTACCTGCGCCGGCGATCGTCAAGAAGCTCCTGCGTGTTGCGTCACTCATGCGCTGTCCTCCACCATTGCGCGGCCACCGCCTAGGTAGCGGTAGGGCCCGCCTGATACGGCGTTCACCGCTTGTAAGTTCGCAAAAGGGCGGTTGCCGGTTCCAAGACTCCCATTATTTCTCGCGAGCGCAAGTTGGGACGTGTCGAAGAAGCGCTCTTCCCAGGCTTTCCGGGGTTCCGCGGCAGCCCGACGCGTGCAGCTTTCGCGACGGGATCGCGGGCGGGATGCTGTGTCCGTCCAAGCGCAGAAAGGGTGCTTGCCATGAGCGATCCGACCCACGCAGTACGCAAGCTGCTGCACGAGGCTGCCGAGACGCATCACCAGGTTTACCGGATCACCGACGGCACCGATGATGATTGGGCCAGCTGGTACGCCGACTGGCTCACCCGGCTATCGGAGCTGCCCACCCTCTTGGTGCGACGTCCGGTGCGGAGCGAGCTGACGCATCAGCTCGTGAGTCTCGACAAGGAGTACACAGCCACCGCGCCACCCGAGCCGTGGGAGCAGTTCTACGCCGAGCGATTGGTCAATGAGTTCGCATGAGCAGCTCGCCCTGCACCCGCAGCGCCAACAAACCGGGGCCGACGTCGCCGTCGACGGTGCTGTCGACCGCTCAGTCAGGAAAGCGCTGGCCACGGTGCAATACACGGCCACCTGGGACAGACGGCAGCCCTCCCGCCGCATCAGCTCCGTTCGACACGTTTGTGCGCGTTGAGCGGTGGGCGTTGACTCCGTGGCTGGGCTCGTCGGCCTACTTCAACTACGCCGATCCGTCCATCATCGACTATCCCACCGCGTACTGGGGGGACAACGTCCCTCGACTGCAGCAGGTCAAACGCAGCTACGACCCGCACAACGTGTTCTCATTCCCGCAGTCGGTGCCCCTGTAGTTCTACTCTTCTACCAAGCGCGGGGCGCCGATGCCACGAAAGACCACGTACTACCGCGCGGGCACGAGCGCTGGCCCTCGGTGGGAGCGACGGTTAACGTCGCGGACAGCCAAGCGGACACCCGATGAGAAGGAGCGATAACGATGCCTCATGTGCTTTTGGGCCACGGTCCGGTCAGGGTGGTTGCGCTGCACGGTTGGTTCGGTTCCGCTACCGGCTGGGGCACGCTGCCCGACTTGATCGACGAAGATAAGTACACCTATGCGTTTGTTGACTACCGCGGCTATGGTGCACGGCGGGCCGATTCCGGTGAGTACACGATCCCGGAAATCGCAGCCGACACGCTCGCGGTCGCCGACGAGCTCGGCTGGCAGCGGTTCGCGCTGCTAGGGCACTCGATGGGCGGCTGCGCGATCCAGCGGGTGTTCTGCGACGCGCCGGAGCGGGTAACGGCGCTGATCGGCATCAGCCCGGTACCGGCGTCGGGCGTGCCCTTCGACGACGACGGGTGGGCGCTCTTCGACGGCGCAGCGCAGAACGACGACAACCGCCGCGCGATCATCGACTACACGACCGGCAATCGGCAATCCAGCACCTGGCTAAACCAGATGGTGGCCTTCTCGGTCGCCCAGTCCACGCGCGAGGCGTTCGGCACCTACCTGGCCTCATGGGCCAAGGGCGACTTCTCGGCCGAACTCCCGCGTACCCAGATACCGGTGAAAGCGATCGTCGGCGAGCACGACCCGGCACTGGGTGAGGCCACCATGGCCGCTACCTGGCTGAAGCATCACCCGAGCAGCGAGCTGGACGTGCAGGCCAACGCGGGGCATTACGCGATGTACGAAGTGCCGGTCAGCCTGATCACCGGCATCGAGAAAACCCTGTCTGCGTTGGGATGACGGTCGAGCCGGGCACCGCCGCCCTGCACGACCCGCGCAGCTACGTTCGCGGCGTTCCGTACCAGACGATCGAGCGACTGCGCATGCAGGGGCCGATCGCGTGGGTAGACGAGCCGCAGTTGCCCGGACTAGCAAGCGGGCCGGGATATCACCTCGTGCTGAGCCATTCGCTGGTGACCCAGGTTCTCAAAGACCCCGCGACTTTCTCGTCAGCGTTCGGGGGAACGCAGATCCGTGATCCGGCGACGCAGGACGACCTGCACTACGTGCGGCGGATGATGTTGAACATGGATCCGCCGGAGCATTCCCGGCTTCGGGGCATGCTCAGCCGTTCCTTCACACCGCGGGCGATCGCGTCGCTCGAGGGACGCATCGCCGAGCATGCGCGGCTGATCGTCGACCGAATGCTCGCCGGGCCCGCTAAATGCGACTTCGCGAAGGAGGTGGCCGCTGACCTTCCGCTGCTGGTGCTGGCGGACGTGCTCGGGGTGCCGGCCGAGGACCGTTGGTTGATGTTCGACTGGTCGAACCGGGTGATCGGATTCCTCGATCCTGACTACGCCGTCTCGTCAGCGTTCGACACGATGAAGGGAACCGCGAACGCGCGGGCGGCCGCGGCGTTGCGTCCGCGACCCGACGCCTTCGGCAACATGCCGGACCCACGCAGCCGGGCGGGCATGCCGGACCTCTACCGCTACGCCCACCTGCTCGGCGCCGCGAAGCGATTCGACCCCAGCGCCGACGTGATGTCGATTCTCTTGGCACAGCTGGACGACGAGGGCGGCCAAATCTCGGTCGAGGAATTCGAAAACATGTTCTGGCTGTTCGCCGTCGCGGGCAACGAGACCCTGCGCAATGGCCTGCCGGGCGGCATGATCGCGTTGCTCGAGCATCCGAACGCGCAGCGGTCGCTACGGGCCGATCCCGGCCTGTTCGCGACGGCGGTCGATGAGATGCTGCGCTGGTGGACGCCGGTGATGGTGTTCCGGCGCACTGCGACGCGCGACGTGCTGCTTGCCGACACCCGGGTGCACGCGGGCGACAAGGTCGTCGTCTCGTTCACCGCGGCCAACCGTGATCCGATGGTTTTCAATCGACCGCACGCCTTCGACATTGCCCGGACGCCGAACCACCACCTCGCCTTCGGCCACGGGCCGCACTTCTGCCTCGGCGCGCACCTGGCCCGGACCCAGATGCGGGCCCTGTTCGGCGAGCTGCTGGCCCGCACGAGCTGGATCGAGCCGACCGCGGAGCCGAGTTACCTGCAGTCAAACTTCCAGCGCGGAGTAAAGCAACTACCCATCCGCTGGACCGCCTGACGGGTACCCGTCCGATCCGGCGCCCGCACCGATAATCAGCAGGTGACCTCGTCGAGTTCGGAGGGCGAGCGGGTGAGCCGAAGTACCGGGCTGTGGCTGGTCGCCGGCGCGTTCGCCGCCACGACGATCGGCGGCGCGCTCCCGACACCGCTGTATCCCGAATACCAGCGGCGGTTCGGGTTCGGCCCGCTGACCGTGACCGTGATTTTCGCGATGTACGCGGTCGGCGTACTCGCTGCACTGCTCGTCGTCGGCCGCGCATCGGATTCGATCGGTCGGCGACCGGTCCTGTTCGGAGGTCTGGCAGCGTCGGCCACGTCGTCCGTCGTCTTCCTCATCGTCGGCGGGATGCACTCGGGCGGTGTGCCGCTGCTCTACCTGGCTCGACTGCTGTCCGGCGTGTCGGCAGGCGTCTTCGCCGGGACGGCGACCGCTGCTCTGGCCGACCTGGCCGGGCCGCAGCGACGCCGGCGAGCGAGCGTGGTTGCCGCCGTGGCGAACATCGGCGGGCTGGGCTCCGGTCCGTTGCTGTGTGGCCTGCTCGCGCGGTACGTCCCGGGACCGTTGCAGACGGTGTACGTGGTGCATCTCGCCCTGGTGCTGATTGGCGCGGTGGCGGTGCTGGCGTCGCCTGAGCCGGTCGAGATGGAGGGTCCACGGCGATGGCAATTCCAGCGCCTTTCGCTGCCCCCGGGCCGGCGGGCCGTCTTCCTAGAGGCGGGCGCCGTGAGCTTCGCCGGATTCGCGCTGCTGGGGATGTTCACCTCGGTCAGCCCTGCGGTTCTGGCGCTGCTGCATCATCACAATCCTGCGCTGACCGGGCTGGTGGTCTTCGTCGTCTTTGCCGCGTCCACCATCGCCCAGATTGCATCATCACGGCTGCCGCGCAACCTGGTGTTCCTGACCGGAACGGCCGGATTGATCGTCGGACTGGGGCTGGTCGGCGCGAGCCTCGCGGCTTCCTCACTCGGGCTGCTGGTCGCCGGTGGCATCGTCGGAGGAGCCGCCCAGGGAGTCAGCTTCCGTGCGGCCCTCGAGTTCGTCACCGAGATGAGTCCGCCGGACCAGCGCTCGGCCGTCGCCTCGAGTTTCTTCGCGCTGTCCTATGTCGGGCTTTCGCTGCCGGTCGTCGGTATCGGCGCCGGTACTCGCGCGTACGGGCTGGTGCACACCGGCGAGGTATTTACGGCCGTTCTCGGAACGATCACCCTCGTCGCGATGACGAGGACGGCAATCCGACTCCGCGGCCACTGACGTCCCTCTCGTTAGGCTCCGCTGCTGACGCGACTCGTGCCCGACCGCGTTGGGCTCGCCTATGGTGACGCCGAATGGCGCCAGACCCGACCATCCCGCCCCACTAACTCGGCCGCCTCGCGCGGTCCCCAGGTGGCCGCTTGGTACAGCGGTATTGGTCTGCTGTCGGCCGCCCAGAACCGCAGCAGGGGGTCGACGATGCGCCACGAACGGGTGACCTCGTCGGCTCGGATGAACAGTGTGGCGTCGCCGATGAGTGCGTCGAGTATGACCCGCTCGTAGGCCTCGGCGGACTGGCTCTCGAAGCCAGCCTCGTAGGAGAAGTCCATGGACGCCTTGCGAAGGTGAAACGAGTGGCCCGGTACCTTCGCGCCGAATCGGAGGCTCAGGCCTTCATCGGGTTGGACTCGCACGATCAGCGTGTCCGGTTCGAGCGCCGCCGCCGCCCGCGGGAACAGGGGCAGCTGGGGTGGGCGCTGAAATTCCATGGCCACCTCAGTCACTCGCCGCGGCAGCCGTTTGCCGGTCCGGACGTAGACCGGAACCCCGGCCCATCGCCAGTTGTTGATATCCAGCCGCATCGCGACGAAGGTCTCGGTCGAGCTCAGCGGGTCCACTCCCGGCTCCTCGCGATAGCCAGGCATGAGCTCGTCCCGGGTGCCACCGCGGCTGTACTGTCCGCGCACTGCGCGCATTGCGATCTCCGCCTCGTCTTCCAGGGGACGTATCGCTCGAAGCAGTTTCACCTTTTCATCACGGATCGCCTGGGGGTGAAACGAGGTTGGCGGCTCCATCAGGAAGAGGGATAACACTTGCAGGACGTGGTTTTGCACGATGTCCCGCACCGCACCGGTCGTCTCGTAGAAGCCGCCGCGCTCGCCGACGCCGATCGTCTCGGCGACGGTGATCTGCACGTTGTCGACCCATGTCCGGTTCCAAATGGGTTCGAAAATGGAGTTGGCAAAGCGCAACGCCAAGAGGTTCTGCACGGTGTCTTTGGCGAGGTAATGGTCGATCCGAAAGATCTGCTCTTCGGTGAAGGCGGAGGAAATCTTCCCGTAGAGCTCCCTGGCGCTCTGCTCGTCCCATCCGAACGGCTTCTCGATCACCACTCGGGCAAAACCGCCGCCGCTGCCGTTGTTGAGGGCAGCTTTTCCGAGGCTCACCGCGATGGGCCCGAACAGGCGGGGCGGTGTCGCGAAGTAGTACACCCGATTCCCAGCCGTGCCAATCCTGCGATCACAATGCTCCAGGACCTCGGCGAGCCGCTCGTAGGTGGCCGGGTCGTCGTATCCGCCGCTGACGTACCGGGTCGACTCCATCACGAGGTTCCACGCGGCACTCCCGGTGCCGCCGCCGCTATTGGCCGCCTGCCGGCAATGGGCACGAAACTTCTCGTCCGACATAGGTGTTCGGGCGACGCCGATCAGCGCAAGTTCGCGCGGTAAACCGCCCTGTGCCGCGAGCCGGTCAAGCGCGGGCAGCAGCTTGCGTTCAGTCAAATCCCCGGACGCGCCAAAGATGACGAAGACACACGGGGGCGCTTGACGGTCGGGGTCGACGGACACAAAGGCTCCTTCGTGCGCGAGACCTCAATTAAGGGCGCCAGTCTTCCGTTCCGCAACAGCACTCACCCGGCCGGTGTCACGACAGCGATGGTCTGCGGCATGCTGGCGTAGTGCGCATTCGTGGTGCGGCGGTAGCCCTCGGGGCAGGTGCCGCGGTGGGCGCCGCTGGGTATGTAGGACTGGTCACCGGTGCGGCACCGATCGATGTGAACATCGGGCGACGTGTGCGGCCGCTGGGACCGTCGCACGTGGAGATCGCGGCGCCGCGCGAGGTGGTCTTCGACGTGATCGCCGAACCGTATTTCGGGCGGCAGACGCGCGCTACCGCCGAGAAGATCGAGATCCTGGAGCGCGGCAGCGAGATGGTCCTGGCCGCGCATCGGACCCCACTGCGCCGTGGCCTGGTCGCCACCACGGTGGAGACCGTCCGCTTCACCCGGCCGGACCGCGTCGACTTTCGGCTCACCCGCGGGCCGGTCCCGTACGTCGTCGAACAATTCCTGCTCACCGACGTCGAGGGACGAACGCGGTTGGCGTACCTCGGCGAACTTGGCACGGATCTGTGGGCACTCGGCGCCTACTGGGGCGCCATCGTCGCCGGCACGTGGGAGCGCACGGTGGCCGCCAGCTTCGCCGCGGTGAAGGCCGAAGCCGAGCGGAGGGCCCAGGTTCGCGGCGAGCGCCGGCCGGGCTAGTGCCGTTCGACGACGCGGACACCGTTCCAGAACGCGACGTGGTTCTTGGAACGGCGCGACGCCTTTCCAGAAGTACAGCGATTCATTCGGTGGCGTGCAGGACGTCCCA
>JBDUCV010000017.1:0-34398 GCA_040003255.1 Actinomycetota bacterium | reverse complement strand
TCTCGCGCGTCATCGAGGTGCCACTCATCAGCCGGTTGTCGGTGTTGACGGTGACTCGGAAGTGCAGGCGGCGCAGCAGGCCGATCGGGTGCTCGAGGATGGATGGCGCGGCACCGGTCTGCACGTTGGACGACGGGCACATCTCCAGCGGGATCCGCTTGTCACGGACGTACTGCGCCAGTCGCCCCAGGACGACCGGACGGCTGGGATCGGCGCCGCTGCCATCGGACACGTCAGCAATATCGTCGACGATTCGCACGCCGTGTCCGAGCCGGTCGGTGCCACACCACTGGATCGCCTCCCAGATCGACGGCAGCCCGAACGCCTCGCCGGCGTGGATCGTGAAGTGGAAGTTCTCCCGGCGCAGATATTCGAACGCGTCCAGGTGGCGCGTCGGCGGGAAGCCGGCCTCGGCACCAGCGATGTCGAAGCCCACCACGCCCCGGTCTCGGTAGGCGACCGCGACCTCAGCGATCTCGCGCGAGCGCGCTGCGTGTCGCATCGCCGTGGCGATCGCACCGACTCTGATCCGGTTGCCGCGCTGTGCCGCATTCGCCTCCCCCTGGCGGAATCCCTCGAGCGCAGCGTCGACGACCCGCTCGAGCGACAAGCCGCCGGCGACGTGCTGCTCGGGTGCCCAGCGCACCTCGGCATAGACGACACCGTCGTCGGCGAAGTCCTCGGCTGCCTCGCGGGCCACCCGGGTGATGCCTTCAACGGTCTGCATGACCCCGACGGTGTGGGCGAACGTCTCGAGGTAGCGCTCGAGCGAGCCGGAGTCCGCCGAGTCGCGAAACCACTGCGCGAGCTTGTCGCCGTCCGTTGCCGGCAGGTCGTCATAGCCCGACGACGCAGCGAGTTCGACGACGGTCTGTGGCCGCAGTCCGCCGTCGAGGTGGTCGTGCAGGACGACCTTCGGCGCGCGCCTGATGGAGTCGGTGGTCAGTGCTGTCATCGGTGCACCGGGCATGGCCGACACGCTATGCCACTTGCCGCAGTCCTCGGTTGGGTGTCCAACGGTGCATCCGCAGCGTCAGCTGTCGGCAGCGATCCGTTCGATGACCAGCTCGGGCCGTTCATTGCTGTCCCCGACCTCGATCGCCCCATCCAGCGCGTCGATCGCGCGCTCGAAGCGGGATGGGTCGTCGGCAAGCAGCTCGAGCAGCGGCTCACCCGCGCGGACGACGTCGCCCGGCTTGGCCAGCAGCACCACGCCGGCCCCAGCCGAGACCGGGTCCTCTTTGCGGGCCCGCCCGGCCCCGAGACGCCACGCTGCGACGCCGACGGCATAGGCATCCATCCGCCTCAGCGTGCCGGTTGCCGGGACAGTGACGACGTGCCGCTCGGCGGCCACCGGCAGCGGGGCATCGGGGTCACCGCCCTGCGCCCGGATCATCGACCGCCACACGTCCATCGCGCTGCCGTCGCTCAGGGCGTCGGCGGGATCGACCCGGTCGAGCCCCACACCGGCCAGCATCTCTCGGGCCAGCGCGAGGGTCAGCGCCACCACGTCGGCCGGACCGCCCCCGCCGAGCACCTCGACGGCCTCCGCCACCTCGATGGCGTTACCGGCGGTTCGCCCGAGCGGCGTCGACATGTCGGTGAGCAGCGCGACGGTGCGCGTGCCGTGCGCCTCGCCCAGCGCGACCATCGTCCGAGCCAGCTCGCGGGCGTCCACGACGGTCTTCATGAAAGCACCCGTGCCGACCTTGACGTCGAGCACGAGCGACGCCGATCCTTCGGCGATCTTCTTGGCCATGATCGAGCTGGCGATGAGCGGGATCGATTCGACGGTGCCGGTCACATCGCGCAATGCGTATAGCTTGCGGTCGGCTGGGGCCAGCTCGGCACCGGCTGCGCAGATCACCGCACCGACGTCGTGCAGCTGGGCCAGGAACTCGGCGTTGGACAGCGACGCCCGCCAGCCAGGGATCGATTCGAGTTTGTCCAGCGTGCCGCCGGTGTGCCCGAGCCCGCGCCCAGACAGCTGCGGGACCGCCGCGCCACAGGCAGCGACCAATGGCGCCAACGGCAGGGTGATCTTGTCGCCGACGCCGCCAGTGGAGTGTTTGTCGGTCGTCGGCCGCTGAACGGACGACAGGTCCAGCCGCTGTCCAGAGGCGATCATCGCCGCCGTCCACCCGGCCAGCTCGTCTGGCGCCATCCCGTTGAGCAGGATGGCCATCGCCAGTGCCGCCATCTGCTCCTCGGCGACTTTGCCTCGGGTGTATGCGTCGATGATCCAGTCGAGCTGCGCGTCGGGGATGCGCCCGCCGTCGCGCTTGGTGCGGATGACGTCGACCGCGCTGAACGCCTCGGTCATGGCGGGTTCTCGGGCCCGAACGCCTGGGGCAGCAAATCGATCATCGGCGTCGGGCCGTCGTCGGTGTCGACGAGCAGGTCGGGGCCGCCGTGTTCCCAGAGCAGTTGGCGGCACCGCCCGCAGGGCATCAGGACCGAGCCGTGACGGTCGACGCAAGCGAACGCGACCAGCCGACCACCCCCGGACGCGTGCAGTGCCGATACCAGCCCGCACTCGGCGCACAACCCGAGTCCATACGCCGCGTTTTCGACGTTGCACCCGGCCACCACCCGACCGTCGTCGGTGAGCGCCGCGGCGCCTACCGGGAACTGCGAGTACGGCGCGTAGGCGTGGCCCATCGCCTCGAGTGCGGCCCGGCGCAGGGCCGGCCAGTCGATGGAGCTCATCCGACGATGTAGGGCTGGCCGTCGGCGGCCGGTGCCCGGACTCGTCCGACGAAGCCAGCCACCGCGAACAGTGTCGCGATGTAGGGCAGCGTCAACAGCAGGTTGGAGTCGATCGGCGTCTGTGCCTGGGACAGCAGTGCGCCGAGCTGATCGGCGAAGCCGAACAGCAGCGCGGCCAGTACCGCACCCCGAGGTGACCATCGTCCGAAGATCACCGCGGCCAAGGCGATGAAACCCTTGCCGTTCGACATGTTGAGCTGGAACGTCCCGGCCGCCCCGGACCCCAGGACCAAAAACGTGCCGCCGAGCCCGGCGAGCGCCCCGGCCAACCACACCGCCCGATAGCGGGTGCGCGCGACGTTGATGCCCACCGTGTCGGCAGCACGCGGATGCTCGCCGACCGAACGCAGCCGTAGCCCCCACCGGGTGTGGAACAAGCCGAGGTGCACGGCAACGACCAGCACGTATGTCAGGTACAAAAAGATCGTTCCGCTGAACAACACCGAACCGACAACTGGGATGTCGCCAAGCACTGGGATCTTCCACACCCGGAAATACCCGGGCTCGTTGTACCTGAACGGCTGGGGGGAGAGCAGCTTGTTGAACAGGAAGCTCGTCAGGCCGAGCACGAACACATTAAGCACCACGCCGATAATCACCTGATCGACGAGGTAGCGAATCGCCAGCACGGCGAGGATTGCGGCCACGAATACCCCGGCCAGCATGCCGCCGAGCGCGCCGAGCCAGACGCTGCCGGCAATCGTGGCCAGCATGGCGGCGACGAACGCGCTCAGCAGCAACTGGCCCTCGATCGCGACGTTGACCACGCCCGCGCGTTCGCCCACAATTCCGGCGAGGGCGCCAAGAACCAGTGGGATGGCCGCCGGGAAGATCGTCCCCTGCAGCAGCGACACCACATTGAGCCCGTTCGTGCTGCCGGCGATCGACCACACGACGAAGGCGAGCAGCAGCCCGAGTACCGCGATCGCCGCGCACCATCGCGCCGAGAGCCGCTGCATCAACCGCAGCGCCCCGGCCGCCACGACCAGCAGGCACAGTAAGACGGCTGCCGGTCGGGCGGTGAACGACCAGCTGCCCAGGTCGAACTTCTCGCCGGGTAGTGAGAATTGGAAAAGCGCCTGCTGCCGTGAGCGCGATCCGAGCCCGAACGCCCACAACCCGAGGAGCCCGAGGACGATCTGGACGCCGCCGGCGACAAGGCGGCGGGGGATCCGGGCGGTGCGAACGGTTCGAACGGTGACCGCCAGACTGCTCGTCGCGGTCTGCAGTGCGCCGCGGCCGCGCTTCCTGAGTCCGTACAGCGAGCGCACCAGCCGAGGGGCGGCGATGAACACAACGATCAGAGCTTGGATAACTGTGACGATGTCGATCGGGACGGCCACGTCTTGGCGCGCCTGCATCTCGGCGCCGCCTTGGCGCAGTGCCCCGAACAACAGGCCGGCAAACACCGTCCCCCATGGACTGGTTCGGCCGAGCAAGGCCACCGTGATCGCGTCGAAGCCGACATTGGAGGAGATGTTCGGGGTCACCGCATATGACGTCGCACCGCCCAACGCCAGCGCGGTACCGCCGAGCCCGGCGAGCGCCCCGGCGAGCGTCAGCGCGAGGGTAGTCATCGCGGCGACGCTCATTCCGGCTGTCCGGGCGGCGGCCGGGTTTGCGCCGACGGCACGCAGCTGGAAGCCGGTCGTGCTGCGGGTCAGCAGCCACCACACGCCAGCAGCGGCCAGCAGCGCGAGGACGATGCCCAGGTCGGCCTGTATCCCGGATCCGAAGATGTGCGGAAACCGCGCAGTGCCGTGGATCGGCTTGCTCGCCTGGGGGTTCGCGGGCGCATGAAAGGACTCCAGCGCGAGCAGGTACAACAACCCGTAGCGCGCGACGTAGTTGAGCATGATGGTCGTGATGACTTCGTGCGCGCCCGTGCGGGCCTTGAGGAATCCGGCGATGAATCCCCAGCAGGCGCCGCCCAGCAGTCCGGCGGCGATGGCGACGAGCAGGTGAATGACCGGTGGTAACGACCAGGCGAATCCGACGAAACCTGCCGCGGTCGCGCCGGCGATCACTTGGCCCTCGGCACCGATGTTGAACAGTCCGGCGCGGAAGGCGAGTGACACCGCGAGGCCGCCGCAGATCAGCGGGGTCGCGGTGTAGATAGAGCTGGTCAGCGGTCTGAGGATCCCGCTGATCGTCCCGTCGTTGTCCGGGTCGAAAATCGCACCCTGGAACAGCGCGATATAGGCATCGCGCAGCGTGTACCAGGCGTCGCGGAAGAAATCCGCTGGATGCTGGAAGAAGTACCCCAGGTCGGTGCGCACGACCTCGTCGGAGAAAATGATCAGCAGCCCACCGACCAGCAGCGCGGTGATGACCGCCAGAACGGTGACCAGCCAGTTGTCGTTGCGGGCCGGGCGTGGCTCAGCGGGCAATGCAGGTATCTCGGCCGACGGCCGAGTCGCGACATCGGTGGTCACGCCGAGTCCTCGGCAGCGGCCAGAACGCTCGGGTGCTCCTGCGCCTCGACGGCCGCTGCCTCGGCCGGGACGCCGGCCATCATCAGTCCCACCTCGTCTGCCGAGGCGCCGCCGGGCAGCTCGCCGATGATCTTTCCTCGGTACATGACGGCGATCCGGTCGGCCAGTCCGAGCACCTCGTCCAATTCGCTCGAGATCAGGACGATGGGCGTGCCCTGGTCGCGCTCGGCGACGATGCGGCGGTGGATGAACTCCTGGGCACCGACGTCGACGCCTCGTGTCGGCTGGGACGCGATCAGCAGCCGCAGCGGACGCGACATCTCCCGGGCGAGCACAACCTTCTGCTGGTTGCCACCTGACAGGTTTCCCGCCGGTACCGCCCCAGACGGTGTGCGCACGTCGAATTCGGCGACCCGTTGCTCGGCGTTGCGGCGGATCGCGGCCAGCCGCAGTCGCAGTCCGGAGCTGAACTCGTCACGGTCATAGAGATCGAGTACGAGGTTCTCGGCCACCGACAGCGAACCCACCAGACCGTCGTGCTGGCGATCCTCGGGAACGAAGCCCACCCCGTCGCGCAAGATCTCGTGCGTGGTGCGGCGCAACAGCGATTTGCCGTGCAGCACGATGGCGCCTGCGTCGACGGAACGTAGGCCCAGCAGCGCCTCGGCCAGCTCCTCCTGGCCGTTGCCCTGCACCCCCGCCAGCGCGACGATTTCGCCCGCCCGCACCTGCAAGCTCACCCCGTCGACAGTGACTTGGCCGCGGTCGTCGCGCACCGTCAGGTCGGTGATGGTGAGCGCCGGCTCGGCCGGCTCGGCCGGGGTCTTGTCGACGATGAGCGAGACGTCGCGACCGACCATCATGCTGGCCAATTCCGCCTCGGTGGTACTGGGCGAGGCCTCGCCGACGACCTTTCCGCGGCGCAGGACAGTGATCCGGTCGGCCACCGCCCGTACCTCGCGCAGCTTGTGCGTGATGAACACGATCGAGGTGCCCGCCTGCCGCAGTTCGTCCATCACCCGGATCAGGTCGTCGATCTCCCTCGGGGTGAGCACCGCGGTCGGTTCGTCCAGGATCAGCACCCCGGCGTCCCGCAACAGCGCCTTGAGGATTTCCACCCGCTGCTGCACGCCGACCGGCAGGTCCTCGACGAGGGCGTCCGGGTCCACGTCCAGGCCGTAGCGCTCGGACAACTCGCGCACCTTCGTGGCCGCGGTACGCCGGGACAGCCGGCCGAACGGCCCCGAGGTCCACTCGTGGCCCAACATCACGTTCTCGGCAACGGTGAACACCGGGACGAGCATGAAGTGCTGGTGCAACATGCCGATGCCTGCGGCGATGGCATCCCCCGGGTTACGGAACCGGCGCGCCGAGCCGTCGACCACGATCTCGCCCTCGTCGGGCTGGTAGAGCCCGTAAAGGACGTTCATCAAGGTCGACTTGCCGGCCCCGTTCTCGCCGAGTAGCGCGTGGATCTCACCCGGTTCGACCGTGAGGTCGATCGCATCGTTCGCGGCGAACGCGCCGAAACGCTTGGTGATCCCGCGAAGCTCCAACCTCATCGCGGCCCGACACCTCGCTCTCCGTGGCGGACGTTGGAACGCTGCGCCGCAGCGTCAGCTTGCCTTTGGCTGGGACGGCGAGGTGATCTTGATCGTGCCGGACGTGATGTCGGACTTGATCTTGTCCAACTCGGCCTTCAGCCCTGCGTCGACCTTCGAGTCGAAGTCGTGGAAGGGTGACAGCCCGGTTCCGCCGTTGCTCAGGTCGCCGACGAAGTCCTTTGCGGAGAAGTTACCACCGGAAGTGTCCTCGACTGCCTTTGTCACGGCGAGATCGATGCCCTTGAACACGGTGGTCAAGAAGACCGAGCCGTATTGCGGTGCGGACACGAACCCGTCGGTGTCGACCCAGATCACGACCGCCTTGCCACCGGACTTCGCTGCCGCAGCTGAACCGAGGCCGGTGCCACCCGCGACCGGGAAGATCACGTCAGCGCCCTGGGAAATGAAGTTGGTCGCCAGCCTCTGGCCGTCGTTCTGGTTGGTGAACGAGCCCGCGAAGCTGCCGTTCTGCTTGGCCTCGTCCCAGCCGAGCAGCTTAACGTTCTTGCCCTTCTGCTGGTTGTAGTACTTGATGCCCTCAGCGAAGCCGTCCATGTAGATCGTCACCGGCGGGATCTTCAGACCGCCGTAGGTGGCCACCGTCCCGCTCTTGGAGTAGCCCGCGGCGAGGTATCCGCCAAGGAAAGCGCCTTGCGCGGTATTGAACTCCAGGCCCTGGATATTCTTGCCGTTGCCGGCCGCGTCGACCTCGACGAAGTTCTGGCTGGGATTGGCGGTGGCAGCAGCCTTCGTGGCGTCGGCCATCAGGCCGCCGACGGTGACGATCAGCTTGCACTTCTGGCCGATGAGCTTGCTGATGTTGGTGGGGTAGTCGGTCTCTGCCTTCGACTGGACGTAGCTCACCTTGGCTTTGCCGTCGGACTCGGCCTTCTGCATGCCAGCCCACGCCGATGCATTGAACGACTTGTCGTCGATGCCGCCGGTGTCGGTGACCATGCAAGCGGTGAAGTCGGATGCCGCCGCTGACGACGCAGCTGACGAGGCCGCGCTTGATCCGCCCGCAGCCGAGCTGCTGGCCTTTGGTGAGCTCTTGCTGCCGCAGGCGCCGAGCAGCAGCGCGCCCGCCGCAATCCCGGAAACCATCGCCAGGCCACGCAGCGTTCCGTCTCGACGCAACGTCATCACTCTCCTGTCATCCACGCCAGTCGCGGTGCGGTCGGGCCGCACGAGAAGGTGTCACCGTATCGGCACCGTTGTGAAACCTAGCCCCCCGGGGCGGCGGTCGTCATCCGATCGTTGCACGCGCCAATTGGGCGACCCCCAAGCTTCGGCGATGTCCGGATCATCACATCGCGCTTGGCCGAGGGGCTGCTGACCCCTGGCTACCATGGGATCCACCGCCGGATCGGTGCTCTGCCACGGTTCGGACCCGCAGACCGGAGGAGATCCGCCCGTGTCGAGCGTCGCGCCAGCCCGGAACGCCACGGCGGCGACCGCCAAGCCGCAGACCGCCAGGTCACGACCTGCCGGCTCGGTCTACCGGGGACGTGAAGGCATGTGGTCCTGGGTGGCACACCGGATCACTGGTGTGCTGACCTTTTTCTTCCTGTTCACGCACGTACTGGACACCTCACTGGTCCGGGTGTCCCCGGAGTCCTACGACAAGATCATCGACACCTACAAGAACCCCTTCGTCAACCTGATGGAGATCGGACTCGTCGGCGCGGTGCTGTACCACGCTCTCAACGGGCTAAGGATTATCGCCGTCGACTTCTGGGCCAAGGGTCCACGCTTTCAGCGCCAGATGTTGTGGGCAATCGTGGCGGTCTGGCTGGTCGTGATGGTTCCCGGTGCGTTCTTCATGTTCAAGCACACACTGCAGGTCTGGTTCGGCAACTCGTGAGCGCCCTGAACTCGCCGATACCGCCGGTTATCGAGGCCCCGCGCTCGTCGACCCAGCGCCCGCGCCGCAGTCGAACCAACACCGAGCTCTACGCGTGGCTGTTCATGCGGGTGTCTGGCGTTGTGTTGGTGGTCCTGGTGCTCGGCCACCTGTTCATCATGAACATCCTCGATGGCGGCGTGCAGCGCATCAACTGGGGCTTCGTCGCGGGACGCTGGGCCTCGCCGTTCTGGCAGGTCTGGGATCTGATGATGCTCTGGTTGGCGCAGCTGCACGGCACGAACGGGCTGCGCACGATCATCAACGACTACACCCGGCGCGATGCCACCCGATTCTGGCTAAAGGCGCTGCTCTACACGGCATCCACCGTGGTCATCGCGCTGGGCACGCTGGTGATCTTCACCTTCGACCCGAATCTGTAAGGCGGTACGGCGATGCAGCAGCACAAGTACGACGTGGTGATCGTCGGCGCCGGCGGAGCTGGCATGCGCGCAGCGCTCGAATCGAGCTCACGGGTACGCACCGCCGTGCTCACCAAGCTCTACCCGACCAGGTCGCACACCGGCGCCGCACAAGGCGGCATGTGCGCCGCGCTCGCCAACGTCGAAGAGGACAACTGGGAATGGCACACGTTCGACACCGTCAAAGGCGGGGACTATCTGGTCGACCAGGACGCCGCCGAGGTGATGTGCCGAGAGGCGATCGACGCGGTGCTGGACCTGGAGAAGATGGGGCTGCCGTTCAACCGCACGCCTGAGGGACGCATCGACCAGCGCCGGTTCGGCGGCCACACCCGCAATCACGGCGAAGCCGCGGTGCGCCGGTCGTGCTTCGCCGCCGACCGCACCGGGCACATGATCCTGCAAACGCTCTACCAGAACTGCGTCAAGCAGGGCGTCGAATTTTTCAACGAGTACTACGTGCTGGACCTGCTGATGACCGACTCCCCGGATGGTGAGCGCAGGGCGGCCGGCGTCGTCGCCTACGAGCTAGCCACCGGCGAGATCCACGTGGTGAATGCCAAGTCGGTGGTGCTCGCCACGGGTGGGTTCGGCAAGGTGTTCAAGACCACATCCAACGCGCACACGCTGACCGGCGACGGCATGGGCATCGTCTGGCGCCGGGGCTTGCCATTGGAGGACATGGAGTTCTTCCAGTTCCACCCGACAGGGCTCGCCGGGTTGGGCATCCTGCTTTCCGAGGCCGCTCGCGGCGAGGGCGGCATTTTGCGCAACTCGCTGGGCGAGCGGTTCATGGAGCGTTACGCCCCGACCATCAAGGATCTCGCCCCGCGTGACATCGTCGCCCGCTCGATGGCCAACGAAGTTCGCGAGGGTCGTGGCGCGGGGCCGCACAAGGATTACGTCCTACTCGACTTGACGCACCTGCCACGCGAGCAGATCGACGCCAAGCTGCCCGACATCACCGAGTTCGCCCGCACCTACCTCGGCGTCGAGCCCTACACCGAACCGGTGCCGGTCTACCCGACCGCGCACTACGCGATGGGCGGCGTCCCGACGAACACCATGGCCGAGGTGCTGCGCAACAATACCGATATCGTGCCCGGGCTCTACGCCGCGGGCGAAGTGGCCTGCGTGTCAGTACACGGGTCGAACCGGCTCGGCACCAACTCGTTGCTAGACATCAACGTCTTCGGCCGCCGCGCCGGCATCGCCGCGGCTGAGTACGCCACGACCGGGTCGCATCCGAACCTGCCGCAGAACCCGGAGTCGACGGTGGTGGGCATGGTGCAGTCGTTGCTGACTTCGACCGGAACCGAACGGGTCGCCACGATCCGCCGTGAACTTCAGGACACCATGGACCTGAACGCGCAGGTCTATCGCACCGAGGAATCGCTCAAGCAGGCCGAGGCCGACATAAGTGAGCTTCGGGCGCGCTACGCCAACGTCTCGATCGGCGACAAGGGCAAGCGCTACAACTCTGACCTGCTCGAGGCGATCGAGCTCGGCTTCCTGCTCGAGCTCGCCGAGGTGCTGGTAACCGGAGCTCGGGCGCGAAACGAGTCACGCGGCGGGCACTTCCGCGAGGACTACCCCAACCGCGACGACGTGAACTTTATGCGCCATACGATGGCGTACCGCGCCCCTGACGGCGCCATTGTCCTGGATTACAAGCCGGTGGTCATGACTCGCTATCAACCGATGGAGCGCAAGTACTGACATGACCGTCACCCAAGCGTCCTCCGTCATCGAGCAGCCGGTGGTGCCAGTGCCCCCCGCGCCGCAACCGCGCACGATCACCCTCAAGATCCGGCGCTTCAACCCCGAATTGGACGACGAGCCGCATTGGGAGAGTTATCAGGTTTCGGCGCTGCCCACCGACCGGGTGCTCAACTTGCTGCACACCGTCAAGTGGGAGATCGACGGTTCACTGACGTTCCGCCGCTCATGCGCGCACGGCGTCTGCGGCTCGGACGCCATGCGAATCAATGGCGTCAATCGGCTGGCCTGCAAGGTGTTAGTGCGCGACCTGCCCGACGAGATCACCGTCGAGCCGATCAAAGGGCTGCCGCTGGAGAAGGACCTCGTCGTCGACATGGAGCCATTCTTCGAGGCGTACCGCGCGATCAAGCCATTCCTGATCACCTACGGAAACGCGCCGACCCGCGAGTTCGTGCAGTCCCAAGAACAACGCGACCGTTACGACGACACCACCAAGTGCATCTTGTGCGCGGCGTGCACCACGTCCTGCCCGGTTTACTGGACCGACGGTTCGTACTTCGGGCCGGCTGCGATCGTCAATGCGCATCGGTTCATCTTCGATAGCCGCGACCAGGGGGGCGACGAACGCCTGGAGATCCTCAACGACCGCGAGGGTGTATGGCGCTGCCGCACGACGTTCAACTGCACCGAGGCGTGTCCCCGCGGCATCGAGATCACCAAGGCGATCCAAGAAGTCAAGCAAGCCCTGATCTTTCGCCGTGTCTAAATCTCCATCGGCGGGGCAGCGCCGGTCAGGCGACGGGGACGATCTCCGGGGCACCGAGCCGGGCAGCGTCCGCGGTCGCGTCATCGGGCTTGGTCTGCGACTCCCGCTCGGCGCGCACCCGGGCCCGATAGTGCTCGGCCTCGCGCGCGCGCTGCGCCTCGTCCCACCCGAGCGCGGGCGCCATCAGCGCAGTCACCGCGTCCGCGGACTCCTCGCCGCGGTCCCAGGATTCGATCGAGATCCGGGTGCGCCGCGCCATGACGTCCTCGAGATGGCGCGCACCCTCGTGCGTTAC
Organism: Actinomycetota bacterium; assembly: GCA_040003255.1. Lineage (GTDB taxonomy): Bacteria > Actinomycetota > Actinomycetes > Mycobacteriales > Jatrophihabitantaceae > JBDUCV01. Next base: position 22,482 of record JBDUCV010000017.1, on the reverse strand, counting down.
CGCATAAACCACCTCGACGCGGAGGTAATCGTCGGCGCCCGGGAGCGACTCGCCCAGCGAGGCATCGGCACGTACCAGGTCGAGCAGCTCCGGCGTCAGCGACCCGTAGCGGCTGAGCAGGTGCTCGACCCGGACCACGTGCAGGCCGGCGGACGCGGCCAGGGTGTGCCGCTGATTCCACATCGCCTCGTAGCCATCTGCGCCGACGAGCGGGATGCGCTCGGTGCATGACTCGGCGACGCGCGCGTCCATGCCGCGGACGGCCTCGTCGACCGCATCCTCGGCCATCACCCGGTAGGTCGTGTACTTGCCACCTGCAACGACGACCAGGCCGGGCACCGGATGGCCAACGACATGCTCGCGGGACAGCTTCGACGTCGAGTCCGATTCGCCGGTGAGCAGCGGTCGCAGGCCGGCGTACACCCCTTCGACGTCCTCGCGAGTGAGCGGTGACGTAAGCACCGAGTTGACGTGTTCGAGCAGGTAATCGATATCGCTCGAGCTGGCTGCCGGATGCGCCTTGTCGAGTGACCACTCGGTGTCGGTAGTGCCGATGATCCAATGCCGGCCCCACGGAATCACGAACAGGACGCTCTTCTCGGTCCGCAAGATGAGGCCGGTGTTGGACTGCAGCCGGTCCCGGGGCACGACGAGGTGGATGCCCTTGGATGCCCGGACGTGAATCTGTCCGCGGGTATCGGCCATCTGCTGGGTGTCGTCGGTCCACACGCCGGTCGCGTTGATCACTTGCTTGGCGTGGACGGAAAGTTCGCGCCCGGTCTCTAGGTCGACGAGCTGCGCCCCGGTGACCCGCTCACCCTGCCGGATGAAGTCGGTGACCCGGATGCGGTTGGCCGCCCATGCGCCGTAAGACGCCGCCGTGCGGACCAGCATCATGGTGTGCCGGGCGTCGTCGACCTGCGCGTCCCAATACTGCACGGCACCGGTCAGCGCAGACGCCTTGAGGCACGGAGCCTCGCGCAGCGCCCGCTTCTTCGTCATGTGCCGATGGTGCGGAAGCCCGCGGGCGTTGCCCGATGTCGTGGCCATCGCGTCGTAGAGCAGGATGCCCGCCCCGACATAGGGCCGTTCCCACACCCGGTGCTGCAACGGGTACAGGAACGGCACCGGTCGCACCAGGTGCGGGGCCAGCCGCCGGAGCAGCAGGCCACGCTCCCGCAGCGCCTCACGTACCAGTCCGAAGTCGAGCATCTCCAAATAGCGCAAGCCCCCGTGGACAAGCTTGCTCGATCGGCTCGAGGTACCGCTGGCCCAGTCGCGTGCCTCGACGATCGCAGTGGACAGTCCACGGGTGACCGCGTCGAGCGCGGCTCCTGCCCCGACCACTCCCCCGCCGACGACGAGCACGTCCAGTTCCGCTGGCTCGGCCATCCGGTCGATTGCTGCCGCCCGTGCATGCGGAGAAAGCGGACCGCCCAGCACCACGATGTCAGTCCTCTCGTCGGTTCCCTTCTGCGCTTACCAGGGTGCGCCGGTAATCAGTCGACGTCGACCCAGTCGAGGGTGCGCTGAACGGCTTTCTTCCATCCTGCATGGCCGAGCTCGCGCTGCTCGTCGCTCCACTGCGGCTCCCACCGCTTCGACTCGTTCCAGTTCTGGACGAGCTCGTCGGTGTTGGACCAGAAGCCGGTGGCCAGGCCGGCCGCGTAGGCCGCACCGAGCGCCGTCGTCTCGGCTACCACTGGCCGGCTGACCGGCACGCCGAGGATGTCGGCCTGCATCTGCATGCACAAGTCGTTGGCGGTGACCCCGCCGTCGACCTTGAGCACGTCCAGCTTCACCCCGGAGTCCTGCTCCATCGCGTCGGCGACGTCCTTGCTCTGGTAGCAGATGGCCTCGAGCGTGGCCCGTGCCAGGTGGGCGTTGGTGTTGAAGCGCGAGAGCCCGACGATCGCCCCGCGCGCGTCGCTGCGCCAGTACGGGGCGAACAGTCCGGAGAACGCGGGCACGAAGTACACGCCGCCGTTGTCCTCGACCTGGCGGGCCAGCGACTCGGTCTCACTGGCGCCGGAGATGACGCCCAGCTGGTCGCGCAGCCATTGCACGGCCGATCCGGTAACCGCGATCGAGCCCTCGAGGGCGTAGATAGCGGGCTGGTCGCCGAACTTGTAGCAGGCGGTCGTGAGCAGCCCGTTCTTGCTGCGCACGAGCTCCTCTCCGGTGTTTAGCAGCATGAAGTTGCCGGTGCCGTAGGTGTTCTTGGCCTCGCCGACGCCGAAGCACACCTGGCCAACCGTGGCAGCCTGCTGGTCGCCGAGGTCGCCGGTTAGTGGCACGCCGGCCACGCTGGACAGCTTCACCTCGCCATAGCCGTTCGGGTCCGACGACGGCCGGATCTCGGGCAGCATCGCCCGCGGGATGTTGAAAAACCCGAGCAGTTCGTCGTCCCAGTCCAGCGTCTCCAGGTTCATTAGCATGGTGCGGCTGGCGTTGGTGACGTCGGTGGTGTGTGCCCCGCCGTCCTTGCCGCCGGTGAGGTTCCACACCAGCCAGGTGTCGGTGTTGCCGAAGATCGCATCACCCTTCTCGGCTGCCGCGCGCACCCCGTCGACGTTCTCGAGGATCCACTGGATCTTGCCGCCGGAGAAGTAGGTCGCCGGCGGCAGACCGGCCTTCTGCCGGATCGTGTCGCCCTTGCCCTCGCGATCCAGGGCGCTGGCGATGCGGTCGGTGCGGGTGTCTTGCCAGACGATGGCGTTGTAGTAGGGGCGGCCGGTGGTGCGGTCCCAGACGACCGTCGTCTCCCGCTGGTTGGTGATGCCCAGCGCGGCCAGGTCCGAAGAGCTGAGCCGCTTGTCGTTCAACCCCGTCTGGATCACCGAGACGGTCCGCTCCCAGATCTCGACCGGATTGTGTTCGACCCAGCCCGCCTGCGGAAGAATCTGCTCGTGCTCGAGCTGGTGCTTGGCGACCTCGTTACCGCCGTGGTCGAACATCATGAATCGGGTGCTGGTGGTGCCTTGGTCTACGGCACCGACGTAGTCAGCCATAGTGACAATCTCCCGTTCGTCGTTGGCGGCTGGTCACAGTTCGGTCTGCACGCGATCGGGTAGCTCGCCGCGCTCTCCCGGCACGTCGTCGACCGGCAGGAGGATCAGGTACCTTTCCACCAAGTACTTGAACAACGCGCCTCCGACGAGCGCGCCGAGAACCGGCGCGATGATCGGCACCCAGAAGTACAAGTTGCCGTACTGATCTCGCCAGGCCGTGCCGTATCCGGTCAAGAACGAAGCGAGACGCGGGCCGAAGTCACGTGCTGGGTTGATCGCGTAACCCGCGTTGGTGCCGTAAGCCATGCCGATGCCGACGACGAGCAGGCCGATGATGAACGGCGCCAGGTTGGACAGTGGCGGGGTCGCCCGGGCGTGGGTGATCGCCAGGATCAGGAACATCAGGATCGCGGTGCCGATGATCTGGTCGCGGAACGCTCCCCATTCGTGAACGTTCAGCTTGGCGTTGCCGTTGCCCGGGAGCGTGGAGAAGATGAACTGGGACTTGATCGTGTGTCCCGGATCGAATGCCGCGAGAGCCTCGGTGTAGTTCCACCGGACGATCAGCGCGGCGACAAAGGCTCCGGCGGTCTGCGCCAGGGAGTATGGCAAAACCTTGCGCCATGGGAACCCCGCGAACGCCGCGAGTCCCACTGAGACGGCTGGGTTCAGGTGCGCCCCACTGATCTTGCCGGCGGTGAACACACCGAGCATCACGCCCAGGCCCCAGGCCCAGGCGATGCTGTCGTGATCGCCCAGCCCCGTGGTTGCTACGACCTGAGCGACGACGCCCAGTCCGAAGAGCAGAAGGATCATCGTTCCAGCGAACTCGGCGGCGAGCTCACCGGCGAGGGACGGTTCCCTCGGCAACGCCACCCGCTCATCGGACCGCCTGGTCTCGCGTGCATCAGTCATGGTTCCTCCGTCGCAATCGCTGTGCAGAATCGCGTAGACCTGACCCTAGGGAGGCGGCAGAAGGCGGGACAATGCCCGCCGTTCGGCAATGTCGCACGATGCACGTCCCAGCTGCGCATCTCGCATTCGACATTGTCGAACGATGATCGCTCGCCTACGTTCGGACCATGCCGGGAGCGGTTCAGTCGATCGAGCGCGCGGCGGCCGTGCTCCGGCTGCTCGCGGGCAATTCCGGCCGGTTGAGCCTGGCTGAGGTGTCGCACTCGCTTGACCTGGCGAAGGCCACGACGCACGGCATCCTGCGAACGCTGCAAGGGGTGGGCTTCGTCGAGCAAGACAACCAGACCGGTCGCTATCAACTCGGAGCGGTTCTGCTCCATCTGGGCAGCAGCTATCTGGACGTCAACGAGCTGCGGGCGCGGGCAACGAACTGGGCCGATGCGCTCGCCAGCCGAAGCGGCGAGTCGGTGCGGATCGGCGCGCCACTGGGGGCACAGGTCATCGTGGTGCATCACGTCTTCCGGCCGGACGACTCGATGCAGACGCTCGACGTCGGCGCGCTGCTGCCGGCCCATGCCACCGCGGTAGGCAAAGTGCTGCTCGCCTACCTGCCGTCCATGGCCAACCTCGATCTCGATCTGGGTCGCTATACCCGCCGCACGATCACCACCCGCCGCGGGCTGACCCGCACACTCCTCGCCGTGCGCGCTGCCGGTTGGGCATCAGAGATCGAGGAGATGCTGCTCGGGCAGGCGTCGATAGCGGCGCCGATCCGTGGCCAGGGCGGCCTGGTGGTGGGATCGATCGCCATCTGCGGCTCGCCGGAGCGGCTATGCAGCTCGCAGGGCGTGCCGAGACCGCATTTAGTGGCGGCCGTCAACGACACGGCACGCGCGATCTCACGTCAGCTTGGGGGGCACCTGCAGTGAACGAGCGATACATCCTCGCGATCGATCAGGGCACCACGTCCACGCGGTGCATCGTATTCGACCAAGCCGGCCGGCTCGTGGCGGTCAGCCAGCGCGAGCACACTCAGCACTTTCCCAAGCCGGGGCTCGTCGAGCACGACGCCGTGCAGATCTGGCGCAACGTCACCCGCATCGTGCCGGCTGCCTTGCGCGAGTCGGGGATCGGCATCGACCAGGTGCTGGCCGTCGGCATCGCCAACCAACGCGAGACGACGGTCGTCTGGGATCGCCGCACCGGCGTCCCGGTGCACCACGCCATCGTCTGGCAAGACACCCGGACGGCCGCGATGGTCGACGAACTGGCCGCCGATCCGCGTGCCGCACGCGTCCAGGAATTGTGCGGACTGCCGCTCACGACCTACTTCTCCGCGCCGAGACTGCGCTGGATCCTCGACGCGCTCCCCGGGGTGCGCGAACGGGCCGAACGCGGCGAGCTGATGTTCGGGACGATGGAGAGCTGGCTGATCTGGAACCTGACCGGGGGCGCCGACGTGCCAGGCGGAGGCGCACACGTCACCGACGTGACCAATGCCAGTCGCACGATGCTCATGGACATCCACACCCGTGCGTGGCACCCGGAACTACTCGACTTCTTCGACATCCCCGCGGCGATCTTGCCGCGCATTGAGCCGTCGCTGCACATCTACGGGGCGGCGACCAGCGTGCTGCCCGGAGTCCCGATCGCTGCCGCTTTGGGCGACCAGCAGGCGGCCCTGTTCGGGCAGGCCTGCTTCGATCCGGGCGAGGCGAAGTGCACCTACGGCACCGGCAGCTTTCTGCTGCTCAACACCGGCACCGAGCTGGTCCGCTCGACGCACGGTCTGCTGACAACGGTGGCCTACCAGATCGCCGGCGAGCCCGCCGCATATGCACTCGAGGGATCGATCGCGATCACCGGCTCACTGGTGCAGTGGTTCCGCGACGGCCTGGGCATCATCTCCTCCGCCCCGGAGATCGAGACGCTGGCGCGCAGCGTCGACGACAACGGGGGTTGTTACATCGTCCCGGCGTTCTCGGGCCTGTTCGCACCACACTGGCGCAGCGAGGCCCGGGGCATCATCGTCGGACTGACGTCCTATGTAACCAAGGGACACTTGGCGCGGGCGATTCTGGAAGCGACGGGGTGGCAGACCCGAGAGGTCATCGACGCGATGAACGCCGACTCCGGCCTGCCCCTGACCACGCTGAAGGTCGATGGCGGCATGACGTCAGACAACTTGCTGATGCAGTTCATCGCCGACGTGCTCGACACCACGGTCGTCCGGCCGATGGTCGCCGAGACCGTCTCACTCGGCGCGGCGTACGCCGCCGGCCTGTCGGTGGGGTATTGGCCGGACGTCGACACCCTTCGCCGCAACTGGCACCGGGCCGCCCAGTGGGTGCCGAACATGAACCCGGCGACGCGCGAACATGAATACGACAACTGGAAGCGTGCGGTCGAGCGGACATTCGACTGGATCCGGCCGAGCGAGCAGGTCGTGGGTTAGCGGCGTGACCCGGGATCAGCCTCGGCGGCGCCGGCGGCTGGCCAGCCAGGCGACGGCGGCACCGCCCAAGGCCGCCCCGGCGCCGACCAGTGACGTCGCGACGCTGACCGGCGAGATGATCTGCGGACCCGGCGTACGGGTCGGCAGATCAGCCGGCACCGGGGGTTCCCCGCGGTCGAGCGCCGCGGCTGGCGCCTCGACCGATTCGATGCCGGTGGCGGTCCACGCCGCGCAGAACAGCTGGTATCGCGAGACGAGGTCGATGAAGACCAAGATGCCGATCACGCTGCCGAATACGCCGGCGGTCGGGCTGGAATTGACTCTCGCGATGTAGTACGTGCCCACCACCTTGAGCACCTCGAACCCGACGGCAGCGAGAATCGCCCCGCGGACCACCATCCCGAACCGCACCTCGGTAGCGGGCAGCTTGACGAGCAACCACGCGAAGATCAACACGTCGGCCACGATCGCGATCGCGAGGCTGGCGACCCCGGCCAACAGCTGCGCTCCGGGGACGGTGTCGAGACTGAGCGCAGACAGCACCCGCCCGCTCAACGCGGTACCCACGATGGTGATGCCGATCGACACGACAGCACCGATACCCAGGCCGATGAGCACCAGCAGATCGCTCAGCTTCTTCTTGACGGCGTTGCGTTTCGGCAGTTCTACCCCCCAGACCGCGTTATAGGCGGCCCGCAGGTTGCCGATCCAGCCCAGGCCGGTGATCAGCACACCGAGCAAGCCGACCAGCCCAACGCTCGTCCGGTTGGCAATCGCGGTGTTGATCGAATCCTTGAGTTTCTTGCCGAAGTCTCCCGGCAGGCTCGCGGTGATGTTGTCAGACAGATCCTTGAGCAGGTCCGGGTGGGAGTTGAGGACGAAGCCAGCTATGGCCACACCTAGCAGCACCAGCGGAAATATCGCGAGAAAGCTGAAGTAGGTGATCGCCGCGGCGTACTGGTTGCCGTTGTTCTCGGTGAACCGCTGGTAGGCGACGACGAGGTGCTCTAGCCAACGGTGCCGGGCCTTGGCCCTCTTCCATCGACGGCCGAGACCCATGCGCGCACGGACGACGACGTTCGGTCCGGCCACCTAGCCCCCCAGATTGAACTCCCGACGACGGCGCCAGCCGCCGTCCGCCTCCTGCTCGTAGAGGGTGAACTGTCCAACCGGGAACCGCGCCACGAAATCCGACAATCCATCATAAGCGAGGTCGAGAGCGGCATCGGGGGTGCCCTGCGCGACAGTAACGTGCGGGTGGTACGGAAAGTCCAGGTCTCGGTCGAGCGGGCCGGTGCGGACCGCCTTCTCCAGCAGCTCGCAATCCGCGACGCCGCGGGCCACCTGGATGAACACCACGGGCGACACCGGGCGGAATGTGCCGGTTCCCAGCAGGTGCATCACAAACGGCTGCCCGTCGCGGGCTACCTCCCCGAGGTGCTTCTCGATCTCCTCGAGGTCGAGGCTGTCGACCCGAGTCGGCGGCAACAGCGTCACGTGCGGCCAGATCAGCTCGGCCTGCGGATCGCCGACTCGCCGTCGCCACCCGGTCAGCACGGTCGCATGCGGTTCGGGCACTGCGATGGCCACGCCGATGGCCACCCGGCTCGTCACGATGTCACTTCGGTCATTCCACTGATCAGCGGAGGCAGAAACCCGACCCGCTCATAGACATCGCCCACGGTTCGGTGGGCGATGTCGCGCGCCCGCTCGGCGCCGGCCGCGAGCAGCCGATCCAATTCGGCTGGATCCGCCAGTAGTGCGGTGGTCCGGCGGGCGAACGGCTCGGCGAGCGCGACCACTGCGTCGGCGGTCGCCGATTTCAGCGCCCCGTAACCCCCGCCCGCGAAGTCCGCCGTCACCTCATCGACGGTGCGGTCGGTCACGGCAGCGAGCACGCTGAGCAGATTTGACACCCCGGGCCTGGCCTGCGGGTCGTAGGCCACCTCGTTGCCGGTGTCGGTGACCGCTCGCTTGATCTTGCGGACGAGGACTGCCGGCTCGTCGCGCAGGTTCAACGTTCCTGCATCACCGAGTGATTTGCTCATCTTCGCCGTCGGATCCTGCAGGTCCAGGATCTTCGCGGTTGCCGCGGGTATGAGCGGCTCGGGGACGGTGAACGTCGCCCCATAGCGGGAGTTGAAACGCCGCGCCAGATCGCGGGTGAGTTCCAGGTGCTGACGCTGATCCTCGCCGACCGGAACGGCGTTGGCCTGGTACAGCAAGATGTCGGCGGCTTGCAACACCGGATAGGTGAACAGCCCCACCGAACAGCGCTCGGCACCTGTCCGGCGGGACTTGTCCTTGAACTGGGTCATCCGGCTCGCCTCGCCGAACCCGGTCAGGCATTCCAGCACCCACGCCAGCTGGGTGTGTTCGGGAATGTGACTCTGCAGGAACAGCGAGCAGCGGTCCGGGTCGAGTCCGGCTGCCAGCAGCTGAGCGGCGGCGAGTCGGGTGCGCTCGCGCAGCACCTCGGGCGCGGGCGGGTCAAGGCTGATCGCGTGCAGGTCGACCACGCAGTAGAGGGCATCGCGAGTGTCCTGCAAGGCGACCCATTGCTTGATCGCACCGAGGTAGTTGCCCAGGTGGAACGACGACGCAGTCGGCTGGATACCGGACAGCACCCGCGGACGGCCGGGCGCAACGGCTGACGAGGCAGCGGACGGCGACGCGCTGACCGGCATGGATCCGATTCTGGCAGCAGCGACATTGCGGGGATCAACTCGGGGTTACCAGCTCGGGCTCGGGACGCGCTGGCGGGGTGACCCGCACCCGAGCCGCCCGGTGCCCATCGACGGCGGTGACCGCGAGGCAGAATCCGTTGTGACTGACCTCGTCACCGACGGCGGGTAGCCGGCCCAGGGCCGACATCACGTACCCGGCCGCGGTCTCGTACGGGCCGTCGGGCAACGTGAGCCCGGTCGACTCGGCGAACTCGTCGAGGTTGAGCCGGCCGTCGACCTCCACCGCTCCGTCGACCAGCCGGCGGGCGCCATCGGTCGCCCGGTCGTATTCGTCGCGGATATCGCCGATGACCTCTTCGATCAGATCCTCGAGGGTGACGATGCCGTCGGTGCCGCTGTACTCGTCAACGACGATCGCCAGGTGGTGACCCTCGCGGCGCATCTCAGACAGTGCGGCCAGCACGTTCTTGGAACCTGGCAGTCGTTTGACCTCGCGAATCAGGTCACCCACGGTTCGACCGCGCTCGTTGCGCGAGGAACTCAGCACCAGGTCGCGGACGTGGACGAAGCCGAGCACATCGTCCTGGTCCCGGCTGATAACCGGGTAGCGGGAGTGCGGCGACTCGACGGCGATCTTCGATGCCCGGCTCACCGTCTGGGACGCCTCGAGGAAGGTGACCTCGGTTCGCGGAACCATCACCTCGCTCACCGAGCGTTCACCGGCCGCGAAGACCTCGTCGATCAACCGCCGATCGTCGCTGGTGAGCGACTCGTGCTGCGCCACCAGCCCGCGCAGTTCCTCGTCGGTGATCGGTGTGCGGGCGGCGTCCGGGTTGCCGCCCAGCAGCCGGACGATGACGTCGGAGCAGGCCGACAGCAGCCAGATCACCGGACGGAACGCGGTGGCCAGCCGGTCGAGCGGCGGTGCGAACAGGGTGGCGGCCGCCTCGGCCCGCTGCAGGCCCAGCCGCTTGGGCGCGAGTTCACCGAGCACGAGGGTCACGAAGGAGATGATCAGCGTCACTCCGATGATCCCCGCCGCGCCGGCCAGGCCACTGCTCCAACCGTGCTCGACGAGGAAGCTCTTGGCGTCCTCGGACAACGTCACCGCGCCGAAGGCACTCGACAGCAAGGCGGTCGAGGTGACGCCGATCTGCACTGCGGCGAGAAAGCGATTGGGGTCAGACGTCAACCTGGCCACGGCCTCGCCGCGGCGGCCAGTCTCTGCAAGTGCCCGCACCTGCCCCTCGCGCAACGAGACCAGTGCAATCTCGGCGGCGACGAAGACCCCCTCGATCATGATCAGCGCCAGCACGATGCCGATGTTGACCAGCGTCGAGCTCACGGTGAGGCGGAGGGGAGGGGCATGCCGCTCAGTCTAGGGTCGGCTGGCCGCCGTCGCAGAGCAGGACGAGATGCGCGATGACGGTGCACACCGAGTCGGCTGCCCTGATGTATCTGCCCCAAAGGTTGTCGTCTCCTCATTCAGTGGAGGTCCCTCATGGACGTGACTGATGTCGTCGAATTGCGGGTCCACGGCGTGTCCGGGACGCCGCCCGAGGAACTGCTCGACCGTCCCCTTGTGCGCCAGGTGGCCGGGGACACGACGGCGGGCTTCTACCGACCGCGGTTGGAGTCCGAACGACGTGACACGCCGGTCGACGATCCGGACGTGCCTGGTGCGCCGCTAGAGGGCTACGCCTGGGGAGGTCTGACCTCCGGCGCGCCGAGCCGCGCTTTGTGGTTGTTGCTCTTGCCCTTCACACTCGTCAACGTCGCGCCACGAATGCGTCCGGCGGGTCCGGACGACTCGGTGCGTGCCAGTCGGCTCGTGTGGTCGCTCTGGTACGTAACCCGGTTGCTCGCCATCGCGCTCACCATGACCCTGGCGCTCGCCTTCTGCGGCGTCGGCATCGATCTGCTCGGCTGGCAGTGCGGCAGCGCGAGCACTCGCTGTTCGAACGCCTCCCCCGGCTGGCTGTTCGACCCAATCCTGCGACTTGCTCCGGGCCGGCAGCTGGCGGTCGGCGCGCTGGTGCCGCTACTCGTACTCGGCGTCCTGTCCTTGGTAAGCGGGCGCACGATCAACCGCTACGAATCGGTGTTGCCCGCAGTCCCGTCCGACGCAGGCGACGACTCGGCCGCCGAGGTCGCGCTGGACTCGCCCTGGATGTGGCGGGGTGAGCACCTTGCCCGCCGACTGCGGCATCTTCACCTGCAGGGTGCGGTGGCGACCGTGCTCGCGGTGGCCAGTTGGCCGCTCGACAGCTGGTGGCGCGGTGTCGCCTTGATGATCGCCGCCGCGGTGGTTGGCTTGATCGCGGTACTGCTCGCGGTCCCGATGGTCACCCGCCGGGCGCGCACCGAACGCCTCGGCAACTTGGTGATCTGGGGCACGTGGGCTGCCCTGGTGGCAACGGCCGCCGTAACGGCCGCACTGCTGCTGGGTGATGCGGACCTGCGCATCCCGAGCCGGTACGCGACCGACCAGGACCAACGTGGGTTACCCGGATTCGGCGACACCGTGTTGGTGCTGTTTGCGGTCGATCTCATCCTCGTGCTCGCGCTTGCCGTCGTCGTGCTGGGGCTACGTCGGAGGACGGTACGGCCGTCGCCCCGTCCCGGGCTGTGGGGAGTCGGCACGGTCGCACTGGCCGCGCTCGGCGTTTTGCTCGCCGCGGTGTTCTCCTCGGGCGTCTACCTCTACGTCGCGGCGTGGCTCACCACTGGCTCCTTCAAGCCGAGTTTCGTTCAGATCGCGCATGTCGCGGATTCCTTCGCGGTACCCGAGGCGATACGTGACGGGGCCCTGGCCTACCTGGTGTCGACGGTGATCGTCGCGGTGATGGTCGCGATGATCCTGGCGTGGATCGGCTTTACGCTGGCGCGGATCCGGGTGGACTCGCCGCCCATGAACGGGCACGAGTTCGGGCCCGACTATCCGGCCAAAGATCCCGCCAGTCCACGTGGCAAGCGGGTGCTCCGGACGTTGTGGGTGGCTCGGCTGGCCGATCTCGGCGGCAGCGTGATCGGTATCGTGCTGTTTCCCGGGGCCGTGTTGACCGTGTTCATCACGGCACTGCTGATGACGCGCTCGTTGGGTGGTCCCGCTCGTCCCGCCGATCTGCTTACCGGCAAGGCGTCTACCGCCAGCAGTTGGTGGTTCCCGGCAGACGGCTGGAGGTCGGCCCGGTCGCTGCAAGGTGCCGGCGCCTACTTGGTGGTGCTCACCCTGTTCGCGCTGATCCTGATCGGCGCAGCGGCATTCCGGGTGCGGGCGACCCGGCGCAGCATCGGCATCTTGTGGGACCTCGCGTCGTTCTGGCCGCGGGCGGCGCATCCGCTGGCTGCACCCTGCTACGCGGAGCGGACGGTGCCCGACCTGATCACCCGCATCCGCTGGTACACCGACGGCCCCGACAGCTCGGCTACCCGCGGCTATCCGGCCGGTGCGGTCGTGCTGGCCGGACATAGTCAGGGGACAGTGATCTCGGCGGCGGTACTGCGCCAGCTCGCCACCGCCGATGCCGCGCGACCGGACGAGCGGCCGGTGCTGCCGCACGTCGCGTACCTGTCCTTCGGATGCGTGCTGCGACGTTTGTACGCCCGGTATTTTCCCGCCTACTTCGGCTCACCCGTGCTCGACGAAGTGGCCGGCTCGTTGAACGGGTCGACCGGGCCACTGCGCTGGCGCAACCTCTGGCGGCACAGCGACTACCTGGGCGGCCCGATCGCCAGCGGACCGTCCAGGTCCGATGAGCCGGCCACCGGACCGATCAGTGCCGCCGACCGTCGACTCGTCGACCCGACCTTCGACCGCCCGCCGGGAGATACCGTCGATCCCGCACCGAGTCGCCATTCGGACTACCCCGACGACCCGATCTTCCAGCTCGAAGTTTCGGGGCTGGCGGCGATGCTGCCGGGCCGGCCGGCCGAGCAGCGGCCCGAACAGTCCGACCAACCGCCGACCGCCGTCGGCTCGACGTCCCCGGACTAGTTAGCCGACTGCTGCGCGCAGGTTCGTGTCGATCGCAGCGAGGAAGTCCTCGGTGGTCAGCCAGGGCGTGTCCCGGCTGATCAGCAGCGCAAGGTCCTTGGTCATCTGTCCACCTTCGACGGTCTGCACGCAGACCCGCTCGAGCGTGTGAGCGAACGCGGTGACATCGGGAGTGCCGTCCAGTTCGCCGCGATGCGCCAGCCCCCGCGTCCAGGCGAAGATCGACGCGATCGGGTTGGTCGAGGTGGGGTTGCCCTTCTGGTGTTCCCGGAAGTGCCGGGTCACCGTGCCGTGCGCCGCCTCGGCCTCGACGGTGCGACCGTCCGGCGTCATCAGCACGCTGGTCATCAGACCCAGCGAGCCGAACCCCTGCGCCACCGTGTCGGACTGCACGTCGCCGTCGTAGTTCTTGCACGCCCAGACGTAGCCGCCCTCCCATTTCAGCGACGCCGCGACCATGTCGTCGATCAGCCGATGCTCGTAGGTGATCCCGGCGGCCTCGAAGTCCGCCTTGAACTCCGCCTCGAACACCTCGGCGAACAGGTCCTTGAAGCGGCCGTCGTACGCCTTCAGGATCGTGTTCTTCGTCGACAGGTACACCGGATAGTTGCGGGCCAGCCCGTAACGCATCGACGCCCGGGCAAAGTCGCGGATCGAGTCATCGAGGTTGTACATCGCCAGTGCCACGCCGCTGCTCGGGAAGTCGTACACGTTGAGCTCGATCGGCTCGCTGCCATCCTTCGGCGTGAACGTGAGCGTCAGTGAGCCCGCGCCCGGGATGATGGTGTCGGTGGCGCGGTACTGGTCACCGAATGCATGACGGCCGACGACGATGGGCTTCGTCCAGCCGGGCACCAGGCGCGGGACGTTGGCCATGATGATCGGCTCACGGAAAATCACCCCGCCGAGGATGTTGCGGATAGTGCCGTTTGGCGAGCGCCACATTTTCTTCAGCCCGAATTCGGCAACCCGCGCCTCGTCTGGGGTGATCGTTGCGCACTTGACGCCGACGCCGTGCTTCTTGATCGCGTTGGCCGCGTCGATCGTCACCTGGTCGTCGGTGGCGTCACGGTGCTCGATGCCGAGGTCGTAGTACTCCAGGTTCACGTCGAGGTAGGGCAGGATCAGCTTGTCCTTGATGAACTGCCAGATGATGCGCGTCATCTCATCGCCGTCGAGCTCAACGACGGTGCCGTGCACCTTGGTCTTCGACATTTTTGGGTTGCCTCCGGGAGCGACGTTTCCGCCATTAAGATATCGGTCAGTCGATCGCCACCTGACCGCCGACCGCGTTTGGGCTGCGGCGAGGTGCGCCTTGTCGCCACGCCGGGGTCGGTTGATTGCACGGCAGGTGTGCACGCGAAGCCGAGATTGGAGCGTTGATCGTGGGCTGTGTCCCGCAGGACCTGTTCGCGTCCGCCGTTTCGTACTACGAGCGATACCGCTCGGGATACCCGATCGCCGAGCTTAACGCGCTGGCAGCTCGGGCAGGGCTGCACGAGAGCGGACGGGTTATCGACGTCGGGTGCGGCACCGGGCAACTTGCGATCCCGCTTGCGCGCCATGCCAGCACGGTTATAGCGATCGACCCGGTCGCAGACATGCTCACCCATGGCCGGCGCGCTGCCCAGGCGGCTGGGGTGGACAACATCACCTGGCTGCAGGGTGACTCGCGGCAGCTTGCGGTGCTCGTCGAACCGGGCGCGCTAGTCGCGTTCTTCGCCGCGTCCTTCCACTGGACCGATCGTCCGACCGTCGCTCAGGAGTTGGACGGACTGCTCGCGCCGGGTGGGTCGATCGTCGTCATCAATGACGATCTCGGCGAGGCGGAGGAGCCGGACTGGGTGCACGCGATCGCGGAGATCCGCGCCCGCTACCTCGGCGCCAACCCCGCCGGGACGGACGCGCACACCAACCCCAGTCGCAACCACTACGACGTGCTGCGCGACTCGCCGTTCTCCTCCGTCGACCCATCGACCTGGTCGTGGACTCGGCAGCTGACCGTGGAGGAAGTCGTGGGCCTGCAGTTCTCCTACTCGTTCTCAACACCGGCGCTGTTCGCAGATCGCGCCGAGGCATTCGCCACCGACGTCCACGACGCCGTGATCGGTTTGCATCCATCCGGTCTAGTCACCGAACCTTTTCGAGTCGAGGTTCTCGTCGCAGGCCGTCCCTGACCCGTGTGCCGGACGCGGTGGAAGCCGTTGCTATCGAACATACGTTCGTACAATGGAAACATGCGCTCAACGTCCGCCACCGTTGTCGACGCGGTGGTGTGGCCGGACGAGACAGCCGGGTTTCTGGCCCAGTGCCCACCAGGAGCCGACGCGGTGGTCGCCCAGTCGGTCATGGAGCCTGAACGACTGTCCGACGCGGGCCAGATCGATGCGCTGGTGGCGATCGAGCGTCAGCAGTCCTGGCTGGCCGCCCGGCAGCAGCAGCTGCTCGCGGCCATGGCGACGGACGACCCGTCGGGATCGGTGGGTCGCAGACGAAATTGCCTGCGCGCTGCGGCTCGCGCCGATCACCGCGCAGGCTCGGCTGTCGGCTTGTGGCTCGAGCTACGTGACGAAGCATTGGACGTCGACAGTGTGGGCTTGGATGTGTTGCGGGGTGGGGTCCTCGGCGCGTTTGAGCAGCGGCCCGCTAAATAAGTTGGACGGCCCGGCCAGCTGTCGGCGAGGACGCCGTGTGCTGGCCGGGCCTAGGTCGGTCACCACCAGCGGCGCTGGCGGGGGCAACCGGATGGCGACAATCTAAACCTCAAGCTCAGCACCGCGGAAGAGGCAAATTTCGCACTTTGTAGCCGCCGAATCACCGTCCGTCACGCGGACCGAAGGCGGCTATCGCGTCGGCATCCGATCCCCGAGCCTCGAGGTAGTAGCTCGTCCATTCGTCTACCGCGGGATAGGTCGACGCAGCGCGAATGGATGCACACGCCGCGTCAATGTCATACATCGTTCGGCAAAGCGTCACCGCGCCTGCGGCCAGCAGCGCCCAGTGGGCGCCGGCGCGTCCATAGGGCATGCCGACGCTGCCCGGGTTCACGATCAGCCGACCGTGGGCGAGGCGGACGAAGGGCATGTGGGTATGACCGCAGACCACCGTCGTGACATCGTCGGCAACGTCGGCGAGCACCGCCGCCCACTGGTCGAGGCGGGTGTCGACCAGCACGATTTCCTCGTCGTCACGTGGCGTGCCGTGGCAGAACAACACCCGACCGAATCCGACGACCGGCAGGACCACCGGATGCGGCAGCTTGTCGAGCAGGGCCAGATGGGTCGGCGACAATTGCGCGGCGGCCCACGGCGCGATCGGATCACCGACGTCCGGCCCGCCTCGGGCGAGCGAGACGAGTTCACGGTCTGCGTTGCCTCGGATCAGCACGCCCCGCGGGCCGAGCCCGATCAACCGATCGAGCACTGCGACGGGTTGCGGCCCGGCCGCCAGGTCGCCGGTGACGACGATCAGGTCGGCGTCGCGCACCGCCGGCTCGGCCAGCACGGCATCCAGTGCGGGCAGCACTCCATGGACGTCGGACAGCACGGCTACCGTCACTGCCTGATCGTGCGATGCCGATGATTTCGAAGCCGGCGATGCGATCACAGGGACGCGATGTCAGCCTGCTTGGCTCGCACCGCCTCGGCCGCCTCGCCCAGCGCCGCCCGTTCGGACTCGGTCAACTCGCGTTCGACGATCCGCCGAACCCCGCTAGCGCCGATCTCGGCCTCGACGCCGAGGTAGACCCCGCTGATCCCGTACTCGCCTTCGACCCAAGCGCACACCGGGATCACCTCGCCCGAATCGGTGATCACCGCGCGCGCCATCCGGGCGGCGGCCGCCGACGGCGCGTAGTAGGCCGAGCCGGTCTTGAGCAGGGCAACGACTTCGGCACCGCCGTTGCGGGTGCGGGTGACCAACTCCTCGATCGTGGCTGGGTCGAGTACCTCGGTCAGCGGCTTGGCCGTGCCGTCTACCGAGACGAAGCAGGCGCTGGGCACCGGCACCATGGTGTCGCCGTGCGAGCCCAGGGTCAGGGTCTGCACCGAACCCACCGGGACGCCCAGCTTGGTCGCGACGTTGTTGGTGAACCGCGCGGTATCGAGGACGCCAGCCTGGCCGAACACCCGCTGCTTCGGGAAGCCCGATGCGAGCTGGGCCAGGGCCGTCATCTCGTCCAACGGATTGGACACCACGATGATCACGGCGTCAGGTGAGTGCTCGGCGATCTTCTCGGCGACGGCGCGCACGATCTTGGCGTTGACCGCGAGCAGATCCATCCGGCTCATCCCGGGCTTGCGCGGCAGGCCGGCCGTGATCACGACGACGTCGGAACCGGCCGTCGGTTGATAGCCGCCGCCGTCCCGGGTGGTGGTGGCACCGACCACGGTCGTCTCGAAGCCCTCGATCGGACGTGACTGGTTCAGGTCGAGCGCCAAGCCCTCGGGCTTGCCCTCGACGATGTCGGTGAGCACGACCGTCTCGAACACGTCGTATTCGGCCAACCGCTGCGCGGTGGTCGAGCCGTAGAATCCGGCGCCGACTACGGTGACCTTGCCCCGGCGCTCGCCAGGGGTTGGTGCTGACATGGGCTTCTCCTCGAAAGCACGGGTGAACGTCGCCCGCGAGGCTAGTCGAGCAGGCCTTCAGTGCGGCAGGAGCACCCCGAACAGCACCACCATCCCGCCGAGCATCAAATAGCACACCGCGTCGAACAACCGTCCGCGGATGACGAGGAGGCCGGCCCGCGATCGGGGCACGACCAGCCGCAGCACCCCCGCCGCGAGCAAGCCCGCCGCGACGACGAGCACGCCGCGGAGCCAGTGGTCCGGGACCACGAAGACGGTGCCGACGCCGACCAATACGATCGCCAGCACGAGCAGGAAAGCGGCCTCATCTGCCAAACTTCGCCGCAGCCACGCCCCGGTCATCGCGGCGCCGCGCGTTCGGCAGCTTCGACGACGTTGTGCAGCAGCATCGCCCGTGTCATCGGCCCGACTCCGCCCGGGTTGGGGCTGAGGAAGCCGGCCACGTCGGCGACGTCGGCGGCCACGTCGCCCGCCAGCTTGCCGTCGATCCGGCTCACCCCGACGTCGAGCACAGCCGCACCAGGCTTGACCATCTCGGCAGTGACCAGTCCGGGCGAGCCGGCCGCTGCCACGATCACGTCAGCGCGCCGCGTATGGGCACTGAGGTCGCGAGTGCGGGTGTGGCAAAGGGTTACCGTGGCGTTCTCGCTGCGTCGGGTGAGCAGCAGCCCGAGTGGGCGGCCCACCGTCAGCCCGCGTCCGATGATCACCACGTCGGCGCCGACAACCGGCACGTCGTAGCGGCGCAGCAGTTCCAGGATGCCGAGTGGGGTACACGGCAGCGGCGCGAGGCGGCCGAGCACCAGCGCGCCGAGGTTGACCGGATGCAGGCCATCGACGTCCTTGGCCGGTGCTACCCGGGAGAGCAGTGCGTACTCGTCCAGCCCGGTGGGCTGTTGCACGAGGAAACCGGTACAGCCGGGGTCGGCATTGAGCTCGTCGATCACGGCCTCGACGTCGGCTTGAGTCGCCGTGGCCGGCAGGTCGCGGCGGATGCTGGCGATACCGACCTCGGCGCAGTCGCGGTGCTTGGCGTTGACGTACCAGACGCTGCCCGGGTCGTTGCCGACCAGGACGGTGCCCAGCCCCGGGACGATGCCCCGCGCCGCGAGAGCGGCGATGCGGCCGGCCAGCTCGCGCTTGATGGCGGCGAGAGTGGCCCTCCCGTCGAGGATGGTCGCCGTCACGGGCTCTGATCCTGCCAGTGCTCAGTGCGCAAAGTGCCGAGTCCCGGTCAGGTACAGGGTGGCGCCCGCAGCCTCGGCGGCGGCGATCACCTCGGCGTCGCGCACCGAGCCGCCCGGTTGGACGACGGCCCGGACGCCCGCGTCGAGCAGCACCTGCAGCCCGTCCGCGAATGGGAAGAACGCATCGGACGCGGCGGTCGAACCGGCGGCCCGCGCCCCAGCGCGGGTGACCGCGAGCCGGCACGAGTCGACCCGATTCACTTGGCCCATGCCGATGCCGACCGTGGCGCCACCGCGGGCCAGCAGGACCGCATTCGACTTGACCGCGCGCACCGCCCGCCACGCGAAGGCCAGGTTGGCCAGCATCGCATCGTCGGCTGGTGAACCGGTGGCGAGCGTCCACGCCGCGGGATCGTCACCTGGAGCGTCGAGCCGGTCGGCCGTCTGCATCAGCAGGCCACCGGAAATGGGCCGGATCTCGGCGCCCGGCCCATCCGGAACCGGCTCCGCGACCAGCACACGCAAATTCTTCTTGCCGGCGAGCACCTCGAGCGCGCCGTCGTCGTAGCCGGGCGCGACCACCACTTCGGTGAAGATGCCAGCGACCTGCTCGGCCATCGCCAAGCTGACGGGTCGATTCGTCGCGATCACGCCGCCGAACGCGCTGACCGGGTCGCAGGCGTGCGCCAGCCGGTGTGCCTCGGCGACATCGGCGGCGACCGCGATGCCACACGGGTTGGCGTGCTTGACGATCGCGACGCAGGGCTGCGCGAAGTCGTAGGCGGCGCGACGGGCGGCGTCGGCGTCGACGTAGTTGTTGTAGCTCATCTCTTTGCCAGCGAGCTGGTCGGCCTGCGCCAGTCCCGGCAGAGAATCGTGGGAGATGTAGAGCGCGGCGCGTTGATGCGGATTCTCGCCGTACCGAAGGATGCCGGCTCGTTCCCACGACGCGGCCACCCAGCCCGGGAACCCGCTGCCGGCATCGTCGGGCGCGACGACGTTGCCCAGCCAGCTCGCGACGGCGATGTCATAGCTCGCGGTGTGCCGAAACGCCTGCGCGGCGAGCCGCTGCCGCGCGGCGAGGTCGAATCCACCGCCCCGCAGGGCGGCGAGCACGTCAGGATAGCTAGCCGGGTCGACGACGACGGCCACCGAACCGTGATTCTTCGCGCTAGCCCGGACCATCGCCGGGCCGCCGATGTCGATCTGCTCGATCGCCTCCGGGGGCGCGGCACCGGACCGCACCGTCTCGGTGAACGGATACAAGTTCGAAACGAGCAGCTGGAATGGCGCGATGCCCAGCTCCGCAATCGTGTCAGCGTGCGCCGGATCGTTCTGGTCGGCCAGCAGTCCGGCGTGGATGTTCGGGTGCAAGGTCTTGACCCGTCCGCCGAGGATCTCGGGGAAGCCGGTCACCTCGCCGACGGGGGTCACCGGTATGCCGAGTTCGCGGATGCGGGCAGCCGTCGAGCCGGTCGATACAATCTCGACTCCGGCCTCATGCAGCCCGCGAGCAAGCTCGTCCAGACTGGTCTTGTCGTACACGCTCACCAGTGCCCGCCGGATCAAGATCTTGGTCAACTCAGATCTCCTTGCACAATTCGGCGGATTGTGTCGACGTAAAGCGGTTTCTCGGCGGCTTGGATGCGCGCGCGCAGCGTCTCGACGGTGTCGCCATCCTCGACCGGCACGGCCGCCTGGGCGATGATCACGCCCGAGTCGATGCCCTCGTCCACCCAGTGCACGGTGGCGCCGGCGATCTTGACGCCATACTGCAGCGCATCGTTAACGGCATGCGCACCAGGAAACGCCGGCAGCAGCGATGGGTGCGTGTTGATCAGCCGGAACCGCCGAAGGACCGGTGCACCGAGGATGCGCATGAACCCCGCACAGACCACCAGGTCGGGACGATGCGACGCAATCGTTTCGGCCATCGCGTCGTCCCAGATGTCCCGATCACGGACGAGCGGGATGGCGAAGGTCGCCTTACCCGCCGCCTGCGCCCGCTGCATCGCCGCACAACCCGGACGATCAGTGCCTGCGGCGACGACAAGCTCAGCTAGATCGGGGGCCTCGAGGATCGCCTGCAGCGTCGTGCCGGCGCCCGATGCGAGGACGACGAGACGGGCCGGCACGGGGCCAGACCCTACCCGGCAAGCACTGCTGGCTCCGGCGTTTGCTCGACTGGCTCCGGCGCCTGCTCGGCCGCCCCCTCGTCTCCCGGCATCTCGCGCCGAGACCTGAGCCAAGCCCACAGCGACCATCCGCCGAGCAGCAGCAGACCGACCCCGCCGACCTCCCCCGCGACGACTACACCGAGTTGCCACGCCGACGGCCCGACGGTGCGCAACCGGTCGGTACCGACGGCCCCGCCGGCCAGCCAGCCGAGCACCGCCATGACGAGTCCCGCGACAGCTGCCGATACCGCCAATGACCGCACCGCATCCCCTGCGGCCGATCGGCGGGCGCACGCCGCGGCCGCCCAGCCCATCACGATCAGCGTCAGTACCGTCGCGGCCAGGGCGCCGGGTCCGCCGTCGCCCCGCGGCAGGGCGCCGAGCAGGGGGAAAGCCGGCACGGTGCCGTGACTGGTCGAGAACGCGTCCACGGTGGTGCCCGAGCCGACGGCGAAGCCCGGCCCCGTGAGATAGGACGCTGCCGCGATCAACGCGTTGGGAGCGCTGAGCACTCCGATGATCGCGACTGGTGTTCCAGACAGACCACCGCCCACCAGTCGTGACAACGCCATCACCCGATCGGCGTGCAGGGCGAGCGAGGTCGCAACCATTAGGGCGCCGGCCCCAGCCAGCACCCAAGCCGCGGCGAGCGAACCGCGCAGACCGCTTGCCAACCAGGTCGGCGTGCGAGCGCGAAGCCGGTCGCGCAACGGAGCGGACCGGCACAGCGCCGCCCCGGTCGAGCAACCGAACAGTACGGTCGCGGCGAGCCCTACCCGCGCCACCGGCGCACTCGTGCCGCCGATCGAGGCCACCGGGACGACGAGCACGACACACCCGACGTAAGCCAGCGTCTGCAAGGCAGCCGCGGCGATAACCCAGCGGATTCGTTGCTCGTGCAAGGTCTCGGCCACGTCCGCCAGGACGCTCCCCGCCCGCCAGCCGATCAGAAGAACGACTGCGGTCATGCCGAGCGGGACGAAATCGACCGGCACGCCATCGATCGTCATGCCGCCGTGCTGGGCGGCAAGGAAGCTCAGCAGCCCCGCCCGGATCGCTGCGAGTGGCTCACCCGACACCCCTGCCTCGGGTAGCCAGCACAGCACTGCGCCACAGACACCGATAGCCGCGGCCAACGCGGCAGCGATCGGACCTGTCCACAGCGCAGCAGCCCATAGCGAGCGGCTCGCCTGCTCGGGAAGCCGGCGCGGACTGTCGCGAACCGGGGTCGTGGCACTCACACGGCCCAGGCTGGCAAACCGCGGCCCCTGCGTCAGACAGGCTCGCCGCAGGGGCCGGCTAGCTGCTCAGCTCTGACGGTAGGGGTTCGGCGGCTGCCCGTAGCCCGGGGAAGGTGACTGTGACTGGCCGGGTTGGCTCTGACCCGGCTGTGACTGGCCGGGTTGGCCCTGACCCGGCTGCCTCTGACCCGGCTGTGACTGGCCGGGTTGGCTCTGACCCGGC
>JBDUCV010000124.1:0-3325 GCA_040003255.1 Actinomycetota bacterium | reverse complement strand
GTTGCTGGCAGGTGACCCAGCGTTGCCGGTCCAGCACGTGCTCTTGCAGCAAGGCGCAGAAGGACCGTTTCTTAGTCGACCGGGGATAGTCCGTCGATGCCGGTGCGATGGCGGGCGGGGTTGTACCAGGCTTCGATCCACTCGAAGATCGCTGATGCCAGAGCAGCGTTGGTGGTCCAGCGTTGCGATGCAGACCGACGCAGATTGCCGAATATCGTGATCGGTCGCTCGAGCGACATGCGACACCGTGGCCCATCGTCATTACTCATCTCGGTGCCCAGCTCGTCGAGCCGTTGGCCGTCCGGCAACGGGACGCTGGGCAGACGCCCTGATCAGACGGTCGCGACAGCCCCAAGGACCTGGGACTCGTCGCGAAAGTCCTGCGGCGGCGAGGACTGCAGCCGACGGCGAATCCGTTCCAGGAACGCCGTCTGCGTCGCGGCATCCAGCTGCGCAAGCCGCCGACTGGGCGCGCCGAGCACCGCATATCGGCGAATGAACGTGTAGACATCGGGCTGATCCACCCACTCGATGGGGCGCACGTCGATCGAGTGAAAGCCCGCCGACCTGAGCAGGTCGGTGATGGCCTGTGCGGTGTCGACGGGAGCGGTCTGTTGAACGATCGGTGAAGCATCGGGAGCGCCAAGGCGGTCGAGTTCGGCGTTCCAGATGGCCAGCGCTGGCGCGTCGGTTTGGACACCCCACATCGTAATTCCGATACCCCCTCCGGGCTGCAGGACGCGGTTGATCTCGGCGAATGCGCGGTCCGGATCGGTCAGGTGTTGCACCATGAACGCCAGGATTGCGACGTCGAACGACGCGGCGCGAAAAGGCAGCGCGTGCGCATCGAGGGCGAGCCGTGGAAAGGTGTCCGGCGCCCGGCGCAACATCCCTTCGGCGCGGTCGGCGGCGACGACCAGGGCCGACGGCGCCGCCATCGCAATAGACGGGAGAAGCGTGCCAACCCCGCTACCGACGTCGAGGACCGCGCCCGCGTCCGCTATCGAGAGCCGCCGGAGAAGTTCCTGATTCGCCGGCAGGAGCACGCCGCTCCACCACCGCTGGTAGGCGTCGCTTCGGCCGCTGTAGTACTCGGCGAGGCGGGCCACATCAGCGCTTGTCGTACTCACGACGCCACCGTAGGCGACGATTACCGTTCGGCGAGCACGTCAGGTTCGGTGGGCGAGCAGCGAGATGCTGGTGACGCCGTATTTGGTTGTGGCGTCGCTCGCGCGGTCGGACACGAATCGGTACGCGGTGTTCTCGCGGACGGCGTCGAGGTGGAATCCGGCGGCTTCGATCGCCTCTTGGTAGCGGTCGGACTGCATGGCCCCGCCGATGCAGGCGGCCCAGAGCGCGGCGTCACAGGTGACGCCGTCGGGCAGCTGGACGGTGGTGACGATGTCGGCAATGGCGAGCCGGCCGCCGGTGCGCAGCGCGCGAGCCGCGGCGGCGAAGACGCGGTGCTTGTCGGCCGCCAGATTGATCACGCCGTTGGAGATTACGCAGTCGACAGAGCCCTCCTCGATCGGAGGGTTTTCGATGTAGCCGTGCCGGAACTCCACATTCCCGGCGGCCAGCCGTCTGGCCTTGTCGAGCTGGGCGGTGGTCATGTCGATGCCGATGACGGTCCCTGACGGGCCGACGGCGACGGCCGTGAGGAAGCTGTCCATTCCCGATCCGCTACCCAGGTCGAGAACCGTCTCGCCAGCTGCAAGCGCAGCGAGGTCGAGGAAGTAGCCGACGCCCGCGAACGAGTCGATGGACTCGGCGGGAATGTGGTCGAGGTCTACGGCGGGGTAGCCGAGGCGTTCGGCCAGTGGGCGGCCGGTCTCGAAGTGGAAGTCCTGGTGCGGGTCTAGCGCGACCTGCTCGTACATCGACTTGACCCGGGCCTCCAGCTCGGTGGTGTCGAGCTGTCGCGTGGCGTTCGTCATGGCATGCCTCTCGATCGACCGAAGTAGCGACGCTATTCAAGCAGTATCTTGACTACTTGACAAGGCCGTCGGGTCGCTCGTAGCGTTCTGCCCCTGACGCGCCACCGGTACCACCCAGGACCACGGCGCCATACAGGAAAGAGGCGCCGCGATGGCCGGAAAGGCAGTCATCAGTCTGACCACCGGACTCGAGGACACCGAGAAAGTGACCGTCGCATTCCTGGTCGCGGTGGGCGCGGCCGAATCGGGCCGCCCAACGCTGATGTTCCTCACCAAGGAGGCCGTCCGGCTCGCCATGAATGGCACCGCGGTCGGAGTCGGCTGCGAAGGCTGCCCACCGCTCGCTGATCTGGTCAAGCGCTACGAAGCCGCCGGCGGCCAGTACTACGTCTGCCCGATCTGCTTCAACACCAAGCAGCTCGACGCCGCATCGCTCATCCCCGGCGCCGAACTGCAGGGCACCGTACCGATGTGGGCATGGATCGGTGACGAAGGCGCCACCACGTTCAGCTACTGAGCCAGGCACGTGATCCGCATGAGCCGGAAACGGGACCTGCCGGCGGCATGGCAGATTCCCGACGCGGCCGAATACCCAGCACCCGAAGAGGCCTAGGCGAGCCCGCGCTAGTTCACACGCCTGTCCGTTACGGGCAATCCCGCGCGGGCCCATTCGGGGTAGCCATCCTCCAGGCGCGCGGCTCTGCGCCCGCGCTTGGTCAACGTCCGGACAGCCTGGTCGGCATAGACGCAATACGGGCCACGGCAGTAGGCAACGACGTCGGCGTCGGGCGGCAGGTCACGCACATTGCGCGGCAGGACGTCGATCGGCACCGAGATCGCGCCTGCGATGTGACCGGCCTGGTACTCGGCGGTCGGTCGCACGTCGAGGACGATGACGTCGCGGCTGCGCAGGCGGCGCTTCAACTCGGCACGCGTGACGGTCTGCAGCTGGTCGCGGTCGCCCAAGTAGGCGGTCGCGAGGCGCTTGACGTCCGCGACGTGTTCGGCGGCGACCGCGCGCATCATCGCCCAGAGTTCGGCGACCCGCTCATCAGCAAGTGCGTAGTAGATGCTGGTGCCGTCACGACGGGTACGGACCAGGCCCGCACGCAGCAGTTGCTGGAGGTGTTGCGAGGTGTTGGCGACACTCTGTTCGATCTCGGTCGAGATGTCCTCAACGGCGCGCTCACCCTGGGCGAGGACGTCGACGATCTCTGCGCGGCGGCCGCTTGCCAGGGCTTTGGCGGCGCTCACCAGCCCATCGAAGAGCGCGGCCTTCGCGACCCGGTCGGCCATCGGTCCACCCCCATCGGAAAGTCCTCAAGTGATTCATTGACAAGACTAGCGGTTCGGACAAGTATTCAAGAAAGCTCTTGAATTAGGAGAGG
>JBDUCV010000123.1:0-3423 GCA_040003255.1 Actinomycetota bacterium | reverse complement strand
ACCCCTGACCCCCACACTGCCAGTGTGGTGCGCTACCAGCTGCGCCACAGCCCCAATCGCCCTCGCGGGCCGAGGGGCAATGCTACATGCGGCACCGTTCAGGAGCCGAATCCGGACGGAATCGGGTCCCGCCGCCACGCCGGGACCCCAGAATGCGCCGTGTTCGGCCCGGTCGACCATACTGGGAGCCGGGAGACAACAACGATCAAGGGAGATTTACGTGAATCGCAAGGAACTCGTGGCTGCCGTCGCCGAGCACGCGGACCTCGAGCAGAAGACCGTCGACGCGGCGCTGCGCGGCCTGCAAGCGACTCTCGAACACGCCGCGGCCAAACAGGAGAAGGTCAGCGTCCCGGGATTCTTCGCGATGTCGGTCAACCGCCGTGCCGCGCGTGAGGGCCGCAACCCGGCCACCGGGGCCAGCATCAAGATCCCCGCGGCGAACGCGGTCAAGCTCACGCCCGGCAGCGCCCTGAAAGAAGCTGCCAACAAGTAAGCCACCCAACGGGCCGGCTCACGCTGCAAATCGCGGCGCGGCCGGCCCGTTCGTCTGCGTCGGTCGGAGCCGGTCACGCGCCGGTCACGGAGACGGTGACGGTGACGTGGTCGGGGACGGCGTGCCGGACGTAGACGGGGACGTGGTCGTGGTCGTCGACGGTGCCGGCCCAGCGACCGCGGCGATCGCCGTGTCCAGACTCGCCTTGTCGACGGTCTTCAGCTGCTTGCCGTTGACCA
Organism: Actinomycetota bacterium; assembly: GCA_040003255.1. Lineage (GTDB taxonomy): Bacteria > Actinomycetota > Actinomycetes > Mycobacteriales > Jatrophihabitantaceae > JBDUCV01. The sequence continues at coordinate 2,688 of JBDUCV010000123.1, read as the reverse complement.
GCACCGTCGGGACCTGCGCGATTCCGCGCTTGCTGGCCGCCTCTTGGGTCGCCTGCACGAAACCTTGGTGTTCCTCGATCTGCACGCAGGTCATGAACGGCTTCAACGAAGCCGGGACGGCCCCGGTCTGCTTAGCGAGGTCGATCAACTGGATATCCGTCCGGCCGCTGCTGCCCTGGGCGGGCTGAGTGTTCACGTTGGAACTGTTCTTGCCGAACAGCAGCGCGTGGTACCTGGCGAACAGCTCGACGGAGACGTCCGACGCGCAGATCGCGGCGTTGGCGGCCCGACTGGAATAGCGGTTGCCCTTCGACGATCCATCGAAAAGCGACAGCAGGTGGTAGCGGACCTGGATCCGCCCCTGGGCGATCTGGGCGCCGATGTCGCCCCCGGCGCTCTGTTCGAAGGCGTTGCACGCCGGGCAGTGGAAGTCCTCGAACAAATCGACGGTGACCTTTGCTGGCTTGCCCACCACAACGCCCTTGACGACGCTGGCGTTGAGCGCGGTCTTGTCGCCCTGGATCTTTGCCCGCCCGGACTGCACGCCGGCGCCGACCATGACGATCAGCACGAGCAGCCCAGCCAGCGCGCTGGTGACGTACAGCGTGCGGCTGCGTGCCGCCTTGCGCCGCGCCTCGACCAGCGCGTAGTACCTGCGCGCGCCCTGGTCGCTACGCAGCCGCTTGGCCGACGGCGGGGCGACGTAGTCGCCGCGTGCCAGGTACTCGTCGACCGAGATGCGGGTAAGCGGCCAGACGATGAGGAACGCCGCCAACGCCAACAAGCCGAGGGCTCGCAGGATGTCCCAGGTGTAGTGCGGATTGCTCGTCGGCCCACCGCCGCCGCCGAAGCAGGCGCAGTCGAGCTTGATTCCGCGGGCCGCCGCCTGGACGATGCCGATCAGGAAAACAGCCAGCAGCACCGCCGAAATGATCGCCGCCACCCGGGTGATTGCCCCAAGCAAGAGCAGCACGCCGATGCACAGTTCGAGCACCGGCAGCCCGTAGCCCATCAGCTTCGACAGCCACTCAGGGGTGGCGTCATAGACCCGGATCGCCTGCACGAAATCACGCGGGTCCCACAGCTTCGACCAGCCGGCGACGATCCACAGCACGCCCAGGACGAGTCGGGCGACCGTGCCGATCCACGGTCGCAGATAGATCCACTTCACGGAGCTGCGTTCTCCTCTGCTGTCAGTACGCGAGTTCTGTCGATCAGGCCGCGACCAGCGGCAGATCGTGGGCGATCTGCTCAGCCTGGTTGGTGCTCTGCAGGAACTTGACGCGTGCGTAGTCGTCAGCACCGTAGAGCACGACGTCGGCGGAGTGTTGCTTGCCGTCGTCCTCGGCGAGCTGGATGTGCGCGGCCGCCTGCGCCGCGTCGACCTGAAGCTGGCTGCCGGTTAGCCCGACGAACCGGTTCGGCAGGCCGCCGTCAAACTGATTCAGCCAGGCCCGGATGACCGGTCCGGTGTCGCGCTTCACGTCGGTGGTGACGAACACCACGGCTACCCGTGCGCGCAACGCGTCGGGCACCTGGCGTAGCGCCTGCGCGATGTCGGCCATCGTCGTCGGGCAGACGTCCGGACAATGGGTGTAGCCGAAGAACAGCAGCGTCGGGCGCTTCGCGGTGCGGACAGCGAACGAGTACGGCGCGCCGGAGGTGTCGGTGAGCGTGAACGACGGCCGCGGCTGAGGCGGGATCAGGCCGAAGCCGTCGTAGCGGCCAACCACCGGATTGTCGTTCAGGTCCGCCTTCGAGCTGGAGGCGCGGGCGGGGCCGTCGGAACTACAGGCGCCGAGCGCGCCGACGGCGAGCGCGGTGACGAGGGCAGCGAACACTCGGCGCATTACCGCGACGCGCCTGTCAGGCCATGCCGCGGGCGCGCGCCTCGCGGGTGACGCTTCGCTCGGCGACGAACGACATGAACGGGATCGTTCCGGCGATCATGATCGCGCCCAATCGCAGCAGCGGCCAGCGCATCCGCAGGCCCAGCAGCAGCGACGCGACCAGGTAGCCCATGAACAGGAAGCCGTGCGCGGTGCCGATTACCGCGACCGGTCCGGGTGAGTCGGCGAGATACTTCAGCGGCATCGCGACGAAGACGAGCAGCAGCAGCATCGTCCCGGTCACGAACGCCATGATCCGGTAACCAAGCAGCACCGGGCCAAGTCGGGAATCGGCTGGGGCGGGTCGGACCGGCGACGGCTGGCTCATGGCCGCGCCTCATCGGCATCGGAGAGGGCCCGCAGATAGTCGTTGTACGCGGCAAGTTCGGGGTCCATGGACCGGGTTCCGGACGAGGTGCTCTGCGGCATCACGTAACGACGGTAGGCGACCGGCTCGGCGGCGCCGTCCGCGGGTCGGGGCTTGTCGCCGACGCCGGCGGGTAGGGGGTTGTCGCCGACGCCGACGGGTTGGGGCTCGTCCGCTCGGCGGGCGTCGCGCAGCACGTGCACCCACATGACCAGCGCGAAGACTGTAAACGCCCACCACTGCAGCGCGTAGGAGTAGTTCTGCACGGCACCGTGCCGGTGCTGGGCGACCTGCCACTGCCATCGGCCGAGCAGCACCATCGTCACGCACGCGGCCGCCACCAGGGCATGCAGCGCCAGCCACCGCGGATGCAGCGCAAAGGTGAGACGGCGGGCCACACCGACGAGCGTAAATCAGCGCACTGCGAACAGC
>JBDUCV010000069.1:0-11619 GCA_040003255.1 Actinomycetota bacterium | reverse complement strand
ACGAGCTGGTAGAGCAGCAACAGCACCGCCGCTGGAGCGTTGATCGTCATCGACGTCGACACCTCGTCGAGCGGGATGCCGTCGAAGAGCAGCCGCATGTCCTCGATCGAATCGATCGCCACGCCGACCCTGCCGACCTCGCCGGCGGCCAGGGCGGCGTCGCTGTCCATTCCCATCTGGGTAGGCAGGTCGAAGGCAACCGACAGCCCGGTCGTCCCGGCGCGCAGCAACTGGTGGTAGCGGGCATTGGACTCGCGCGCGCTGCCGAACCCCGCATACTGGCGCATCGTCCAGGGTCGTTCGGTGTACATCGTCGGGTAGACGCCACGCGTGAACGGGTACTGCCCGGGCGTGCCCAGCCGCTCGGCCAGCCCGTCGGCGACGCTGGCCACGGTATAGATCGGCTCGATGTCGAAGCCCGACTCGGCCTTACGGGTCATGCGGTCAGATTGCCACCATCCGCCGGTCCGGGCACAGCGATGTGAGCAACATCCGTAGGCTCCCGCGACGTGACAGTTGACGATCCGGCGGCCGCTGCTCGAGCCGCCGCGGAGGAACTCGCCCGGCTGACCGGTGCCGATCGGCACGATGTCGCAATCGTGCTCGGCTCGGGTTGGGTGCCAGCAGTGGACGCGCTAGGGGCGGCCGAGCTCGAGCTGACCGTTACCGACCTGCCGGGGTTTCTACCGCCCGCGGTCGAGGGCCATTCCGGCCGGATCCGGTCGATCGTCGTGAGTGGCAGGCGGGTGCTCGCGTTCCTCGGCCGCACCCACCTCTACGAGCAACGCGGCGTCGAGCCGGTCGTGCACGGCGTGCGGGTGGCTGTTGCCGCCGGTTGCCGCACCGTGATCCTCACCAACGCGTGCGGCGGCCTGCGCGGGGGTATGCAGGTCGGCGACCCGGTGCTGATCAGCGATCACCTGAACCTCACCTGGCGATCCCCACTCGTCGGCGCACGCTTCGTCGACCTGTCCGAGCTGTACTCGCCGCGACTGCGTGCGCTCGTGCGCGAACTCGATCCGACGATCACTGAGGGCGTCTATGCGATGTTCCCTGGGCCGCAGTACGAGACCCCGGCCGAGGTGCGGATGGCTGGCACGCTCGGTGCCGACCTGGTTGGCATGTCGACCGTTCTGGAGGCGATTGCAGCGCATGCGGACGGCGCCGAAGTGCTGGCCCTGTCGCTGGTCACCAACCTGGCGGCCGGACTCGGCGCCCCCCTCGACCATGAGGAGGTCCTCGCCGCAGGCGCGGCGGCCGCCTCGCGCATGGGCGGCCTGCTCCGTCAGGTAATCGAGCGCTCATGACCGTGCTGGTGACCGGAGCCGCCGGACTGATCGGCACCATGCTGCGCGAGCGGCTGCCCGCGCTGGGCTGGCAGTTGCGGCTGCTCGATCGGATTCGCCTGGACGGTGCCATTACCGGTGACGTCGCTGACCCGGCAGTTCTGGACCAGGCCATGCGCGGTGTCGACGCGGTAGTCCATCTGGCCGGACAGTCCACCGAGGCTCCCTGGCCAGCGGTGCGACACGGCAACGTCGACGGTTTGTTCCAGCTGTTCGAGGCGGCCCGCCGGCACGGGGTGCGGCGCATCGTGTTCGCCTCGTCCAATCACGCTGTCGGGTTCGCGCCGCGCGCCGACACCGAGCTGTCGGGCGACCTGTCGCCGCGGCCCGACACCCTCTACGGGGTGAGCAAGGCGTTCGGCGAGGCCCTCGGCCGCTACTACGTCGACCGCTACGGCATGCAGGTCGCGTGTTTGCGCATCGGGACGTGCGACTGGGAACCACCCGACGAGCGCGCGCTGGCGACCTGGCTGTCGCCCGACGACTGCTCGCGCCTGGTCGACTCGGCGTTACGCGCTCCGGATCTCGGCTTCGCCCTGGTCTGGGGCGTGTCGGCGAACACCCGCCGGTGGTGGTCGCTCGATGCGGGCCAGCGAATCGGATACGAGCCGCGGGATGACGCCGAGGTTTTCGCGTCCAGGTTTACCAGCGGATCGGGGGATCGATCCGGCGACCTCGTCGGCGGGGGTTTCACCACACCCGCCTACGGCATCGACGAGGTCGCGGCCCGTGGATGATCGGGTACGCGACGCGGTCCGGGCCTGGATCGCGGACGACGTCGACCCGGCGTCCGCGGCGCAACTACAGGCCCTGCTCGACAATGATGCCGACGCGGAACTCGAGGATCGGTTCAGCGCGCCCCTGATCTTCGGCACCGCCGGGTTGCGCGGACCGCTGCGGGCCGGGCCCAACGGCATGAACCGCACCGTCGTCCGTCGCGCCGCAGCCGGGCTGGCGTCCTGGCTGAGCGGGCAGGGTCTGGGTGGCGGCGTTGTCGTGGTCGGTTACGACGGGCGGCACGGTTCGCGGGATTTCGCCGAGGACTCAGCCGGCGTCTTCGCGGCGGCCGGTTTCGACGCCCGGTTGTTGCCCCGGCTGCTTCCGACGCCGGTCCTGGCGTTCGCCGTCCTTGACTTCGGTGCGGTCGCGGGGGTCATGGTCACCGCATCGCACAATCCGCCTGCAGACAACGGCTACAAGGTCTACGTGGGCGACGGCGCGCAGATCGTCCCGCCCGCCGATGCCGAGATCGAGGCGGCCATCGCCCGGGTCGGCTCGGCTCGGGTGATCCCGCTCTCGGCAGCGTTCACGGTGGTGGACGAGTCACTCCTCGATCGTTACGTCGAACGCGTCGCCGCTCTCGTAGAACCGGGTCCACGCAACCTGCGGATCGTGCACACCGCGATGCACGGAGTCGGCACCGAGATCGTGTCGAGGGTATTGCTGGCCGCCGGCTTCGCACCGCTGATCTCGGTGCCTCGTCAGGCGGCGCCCGACCCGGACTTCCCCACCGTGTCCTTCCCCAACCCCGAGGAGCCCGGTGCGCTCGACCTGGCCCTCGCTCAAGCCGACGAGGGCGGCGCCGACCTGGTAATCGCCAACGATCCGGACGCCGATCGGTGCGCCGTCGCTGTGCCGACTTCGGCCGGCTGGCGGGCGCTGCGTGGCGACGAGCTCGGCGTGCTGCTCGCCGACGCGCTCATGCGGCGGGGCGTACGCGGCACGTATGCGACGACGATCGTGTCCTCGTCGCTGCTGCAGGCGATGGCGGCGCGGCACGGCGTCGGCTACGCCGAAACCCTGACCGGATTCAAGTGGATCGCTCGCGCCGCCCCGGACCTGGTCTTCGGCTACGAGGAGGCCCTGGGATACGCGATCGCTCCGGATCTGGTCCGCGACAAGGACGGGATCAGCGCCGCGCTGCTGGTCGCCGAGCTGGCCGCGACGCTCCAGGCGGCTGGCTCGTCGCTGACTCACCGGTTGGACGAACTGGCCGATGAGTACGGCCGCTATGCCACTGATCAGCTCTCGTTCCGGGTTGACGACCCGGCGATCATCGCCGCGGCGATGACGCGGCTACGCGCCGACCCGCCCAGGTCGCTGCTGGCCGAGCCGGTCGAGGTGGCCGATTTGCTGCCCGCTGCCGACGTCGTGCGACTGTCCTTCGCGGGTGGCCGGGTGGTCGTCCGTCCGTCCGGCACCGAGCCGAAACTGAAGGCCTACCTCGAGGTCGTCGTCGCCGACGGCTCGGCCACCGAGGCGGACCACCGGCTGGCTCGGCTGCGGACCGAGGTCGGCGCCGCGCTCGATCTCTAGCGGCGCCTGTTGGCCGCCGACTGTTATCGCGGCCCGAACTGACGGTCGCCGGCGTCGCCCAGGCCCGGGACGATGTAGGCGTCGTCGTTGAGCCGTTCGTCGATGCTGGCGGTGACGATCCGCACCGGCAGGCCGCTGCGCTCGATCCGGGCCAGCCCTTCCGGAGCGACCAGCGCGCAGATGGCGGTGATATCGGTGGCGCCGCGGGACGCGAGCAGCGCCAGGCAGTGCAGCAACGAGCCGCCGGTCGCGAGCATCGGCTCGAGGACGATGACCGGACGACCGGCCAGCGACTCAGGCAGCGAGGCCATATACGCAACCGGCTCGTGGGTCAGCTCGTCCCGGCCGACGCCGACGAAACCCATCTGCGATTCGGGCAGCAGGTTGAACGCGGCTTCGGCCATCCCCAGCCCGGCGCGCAGCACCGGCACCAGCAGCGGCGGGTTGGCGAGCGTGACGCTCGTCGTCGGCGCGACCGGGGTGCGGATCTCGGCGGTGGACACCTCGACATCGCGGGTCGCCTCGTACACCAGCAACGTCGCGAGCTCACGCAGCGCGGCCCGGAATTCGGCGTTGCTGCTTCGCTCGTCGCGCAAGACGGACAGCCGGGTGGCGACGATAGGGTGATCCACCACCAATGTGCGCACGGCTGCAGACCCTAGCGGGCAACCACCGCCTCGCCGCGTCAGCCGTTCCGCTCCTAGACTGGCGAGGTGGGTGCCACCCTGGCACGGTCGGATCTGCGCGACGTCACGCGCGACGCTGTGTCGCTGCGCCGCTTCCTGCACGGGCTGCCCGGCGTCGACCAGGTCGGTGCCGAGGCCCGGGCCACGGCATTGGCCACCCGCAGCATCAAGACGGCGGCCAAGGCATGGGCGATCGACACCGCGATCGGCATGATCGACCTGACCACACTCGAGGGAGCCGACACTCCTGGCAAGGTCCGCTCGATGTGCGCAAAGGCGGTGCGTCCCGACCCTTCCGACTCGTCGACACCGTCCGTCGCGGCCGTGTGCGTCTACCCCGATCTCGTCGCGACCGCCGTCGAGGCCCTGCGCGGCTCGCCGGTTCAGGTGGCGAGCGTGGCGACCGCGTTCCCGTCCGGGCGGGCGGCCATGGCCACCAAACTGACGGACGTGCGCGATGCCGTCGCCGCCGGAGCGTCCGAGATCGACATGGTGATCGACCGGGGGGCGTTCCTGGCCGGGCGCTACCTGCAGGTGTTCGACGAGATCGTCGCAGTCAAGGACGCCTGCGGGCCGGCCCACCTCAAAGTCATCCTCGAGACCGGTGAACTGGTCACCCTCGACAACGTGCGCCGCGCATCGTGGTTGTCGCTGCTTGCCGGTGGAGACTTCGTCAAGACCTCGACCGGCAAGATTGCCCCCGCCGCGACCCCTCCGGTCGCGCTGGTCATGCTCGGGGCGGTGCGCGACTTCGCTGATGCCACCGGAGATTCCCGCGGCGTCAAGCTCGCGGGCGGCATCCGCTCGACGAAGGAAGCCGTGCGATATCTGGTGATGGTGAACGAGGTCGCTGGCGAGCAGTGGCTGACACCCTCGCTGTTTCGATTCGGCGCGTCCAGCCTGCTCAACGATCTGCTGCTGCAGCGGCACAAGCTGACCACTGGCGCCTACGACGGCGCCGACTACGTGAGCGTGGACTGATGGCCGGCTTCGACTATTCCCCCGCACCGGAATCCCGCGATATCGCCCGGCTCAAGCCGTCCTATGGCATCTTCGTCGACGGCGCGTTCCGCGCTGGACGCGGCGAGGCGATCAAGACGATCAATCCCGCCGACGAGGCTCCGCTTGCCGAGGTGGCCGAAGCCGCGCCTTCTGACGTCGATAACGCCGTCGCCGCCGCCCGCCGCGCGTTCGACCAGGTGTGGGCGCCGATGCCCGGCCGGGAGCGAGCCAAGTACTTGTTCCGAATCGCCCGTGCCATCCAAGAACGCGGCCGCGAACTCGCCGTCCTGGAATCTCTCGACAACGGCAAGCCGATTCGCGAGTCGCGTGACGTCGACATCCCGATGGCGGCCGCGCACTTCTTCTACTACGCAGGCTGGGCCGACAAGCTGCGCTATGCCGGCTTCGGATCCGATCCACGACCGATCGGCGTTGCCGGCCAAATCATCCCGTGGAACTTTCCGCTGCTGATGGCCGCCTGGAAGATCGCCCCGGCGCTCGCCAGCGGCAACACGGTCGTGCTCAAGCCGGCCGAGACGACGCCACTAACCGCGCTGACCCTGGCCGAAATCATCGCCGAAGCAGACCTGCCGCCCGGCGTCGTCAACGTGCTCGCCGGCGGCCCGGCGATCGGACAGGCGATCGTCGAGCACCCGGACATCGACAAGATCGCGTTCACCGGCTCGACCGAGGTCGGCAAGACCATCCAGCGAACGGTGGCCGGGACCCGCAAACGGATCTCCCTCGAACTGGGCGGCAAGGCAGCCAACATCGTCTTCGACGACGCACCTCTCGACCAGGCTGTCGAGGGCATTGTCAACGGGATCTTCTTCAACCAGGGCCACGTTTGCTGTGCGGGGTCTCGGCTGCTGGTCCAGGAATCGATCGCCGACGAGGTGACCGCGGCCTTGGAGCGGCGGCTGCTGACGCTGCGCCTTGGCGATCCGCTGGACAAGAACACCGACATCGGCGCGATCAACTCCGCTGCTCAGCTCGCGCGCATCCGCGAGCTGAGCGACTCTGGTGAGGCAGAAGGCGCCGCGCGTTGGTCGCCACCCTGCGAACTGCCCGATCGTGGCTTTTGGTTCGCGCCCACCGTCTTCACGGGCGTCTCGCAGACCAGCCGGATCGCTCGAGAAGAGATCTTTGGCCCGGTGTTGTCGGTGCTCACGTTCCGCACCCCGGCCGAGGCGGTCGAGAAGGCCAACAACAGCCCATACGGGCTGTCCGCAGGGATCTGGACGGACAAGGGTTCGCGCATCCTCTGGATGGCAAACCAGTTGCGCGCCGGCGTCGTCTGGGCAAACACGTTCAACCGGTTCGATCCCGCATCGCCGTTCGGCGGCTACCAGGAATCCGGCTTCGGCCGCGAGGGCGGACGACATGGCTTGGCGGCCTACCTTGCCCGGTAAAGGCACCAAGAGCGCCCGCGCCGGCGCGCACGAGCCGGATCGGCTGCGGGTCCGCAAGACGTACAAGCTGTATGTAGGCGGGGCGTTCCTGCGGTCGGAATCCGGCCGGTCCTACCCTGTCTACGGAGCCGACGGGGCGTTGCTCGCGCATGCCGCTCAGGCCTCGCGTAAGGACGTCCGCGACTCGGTCGTCGCCGCCCGCAAGGCGTTCCCGGCGTGGTCCGCGGCCACCGCGTACAACCGCGGCCAGGTGCTCTACCGGGTTGCCGAGATGCTCGACGGGCGACGGGACCAGTTCGCTGACGAGGTCGCGGCCGCCGAAGGACTGCGCGGCGCCGACGCCCTCGTAGCCGTCGACTCGGCCATCGACCGCTGGGTCTGGTACGCGGGGTGGGCCGACAAGTTCGCGCAGGTCATCGGAGGCACCAACCCGGTCGCCGGGCCGTACTTCAACTTCTCCCTGCCGGAGCCGACCGGTGTCGTTGGCGTGCTGGCACCGCAGGGATCCAGCTTGCTCGGTCTGGTCTCGGTGCTCGCTCCGGTCATTACGACCGGAAACACCGCGGTCGTGGTGACCTCGCAAGTGCGGCCACTGCCAGCGGTCTCGCTCGGCGAAGTACTCGCGACGTCCGATCTGCCCGGCGGCGTGGTCAATCTGCTCACCGGAGTGACGGCCGAACTCGCCCCGTGGCTGGCCAGCCACCGGGACGTGAATGCGCTGGACGTCACCGGGGCTGATCAGGCTGCTCGCGCCGATTTGCAGCGGTCGGCCGCCGATACGGTCAAACGAGTGGCCGATCCGCACCCTGATAGGTATGAGGATGATCCAGGTACCGGACGGCTTGGCGCCTTCGTCGAGATCAAGACCGTCTGGCACCCGATCGGCGTCTAATGGCCCGCTCTGGTTCCAGATGAGCGCCGACGCGTTCACCCTCAGGTTCGCCGGGAGAACGTTCGGATGACAGCCGGTAGGTTTCCAGCCATGACGAGCGCGGCAGAGGCTTCCATCGTCCCGATCACCCTGACGGTGAACGGCCGAATCGGTTTGACGCTGTGGGCCCCGCCGTGGGAAGACGACGACGGGGAGGAGTGGCACGGGTTCCTCGGCGACGGAGCGAAGATCGTGCTGTTCCCGAATGCTCGCGAGCTGGCCGACTTCGTCGCGTCGGGCGAGGAAAACGACCTGTCCGACCATCCCGCATGGGGAAGGGTGCAGAAGCTCGCTCCCGACCAGTTCCGGCCCGACGGGCAGGATGCCTATGACTTGGACCAGGTCTATGAATGGGCGTCCGGCGAACCGGACCCCGTGCACGTGTCCTCTCTTGCGAATGTCGTCGACATGGTCACAAAGATCGCCGACTGCTGCGACGACGGTGCGTTGCGCCAGCTCGTGGCCAGCACCCCCGAATACGCCGACCTGGTCAGTGACGACGTCAGTTACCAGGGCAAGGAAGGCCGCCGGGCCTGGAACCAGCTCGGCGACGTCATCGCCGAAACCTGGGAACGCGCGATCACGCGCGTCGAGAGCTGGCTGGCCTGGCGCGGCGACTTCAGCACCACCGATCTGGACGCCGACACGATCTGGGATCGGGTGGGCGCCGAGCCGATCGAGCTTGTCTTTCCGGACGTCAGCTACCTGACCGTTCGCGGCGAGTTGGATGACGAGGTTCTGTTCCTCGGCAACGCCGGCACGGTTGCGGTCTTCTCCGAGGCGACCGATCTGGGCCGATACTGCCGCACCGCGCAGGAGCACGAGCTGACCCGGCTCGAGCGATGGGGTGAACTCGCCGAGACGGATCCGGAACTGGACGCCGAGATCTTCACACCGGCATTGGATGCGAGCTACGACCTGACCAAACCTTCGACTCGCGGCGGCGCACTGCTGCGCGAGCTGGCTGATTTCTGCGAGCTGGACGCGGACGAGGCCAGCCTCTCCGATCCGATCGACGGCGAAGCGTGGTCGACGCTGGTCGCCGAAGTCCAGACCTGTCTGCAACCGCAGGACTGAGCCGTGCAACCGGGCGGCTTCGACGCTGCCACCATTCCCGAACGCCATGAGGCGATGCGCACCGGCGCGACGAGCGCCGCGGCGCTCACCGACGCCTACCTGGCCCGGATCGCGGCACTCGACCCGTCCATCGGGGCGGTACTCGCGCTGGATCCGACCGCTGGTGCGCAGGCGGCGGCGAGCGACGCACGATGGCGCGCCGGAACGCCGGGCGCCCTCGAGGGCATCCCGCTGCTGATCAAGGACAACATCGCCAGCTCCGGACTGCCGACCACCGCGGGGTCGCGCGCGCTTGCCGAGTCGGCACCGACCGACGCCCCGCTGGTCACCCGATTGCGAGACGCCGGCGCGATCATCCTCGGCAAAGCAAACCTGTCCGAATGGGCGAATCTGCGTTCGTCTCACTCGACCAGCGGCTGGAGCGCCGTCGGCGGGCAGACCCGCAACCCGCACGATCTGGAGCGCAACCCGTCGGGCTCCTCGTCCGGCTCGGCGGCGGGGGTCGCCGCGGCACTGGCGCAGGCCGCGATCGGCACCGAGACAGATGGCTCGATCCTGTCGCCGTCAGCCGCCTGCGGCATCGTCGGCCTCAAGCCGACACTCGGCACGGTTCCCGGCGAGGGCATCGTGCCGATCTCCTCCCATCAGGACACAGCCGGTCCGATGACCCGACACGTCGTGGACGTCGCAATCCTGCAAGCCGTCCTCGCTGGCGTGGTGGTGCCGCCGCTTCGACCTGACGCCCTTGTCGGAGCGCGGATCGGCGTCTGGCGCCAGCCGGACGTCGACCGGGCCGGATCAGCCGTGCGGCGGGACGCGGTCGCCGCCCTGGTCGGGGCGGGCGCATTCACGGTCGAGCTAGAACTGGACGTCACGGCGATCGACGACCACGAGCTGGCCGCCCTGCTCGCCGAGTTCCGTGCCGAACTCAATGACTACCTCGCGTGCGCGCCAAACGCAGCCGTGCGCAGCCTGGGTGAGCTGATCGCGTTCAATCGAGCCGATGACGTCGAGTTGCGCTATTTCGACCAGGATCTGCTCGAGCAAGCGCTGGCGTCGCCGTCGCTCGACAGTGCCGACTACCGCGAGCACCGCGCAACCGCGACCGAGGCGGCACGGGGCTGCATCGACCAGGCAGTGGCCGGCCATCGTCTGGATGCGATCGTCGGGCTCGCGAACGGCCCCGCCTGGCCGATCGACTACGCGCGTGGCGACGTCGAGGGCGTTTCGGCATCGACGCCCGCGGCGGTGGCCGGATACCCGTCGATCACCGTCCCGGCTGGTTTCGCCGACGGGCTGCCCGTGGGATTGGCATTCTTCGCACCAGCCGGAGCCGATGCGCGGCTGCTGCAGCTGGCGTTCGGGTTCGAACACGCGACCCGGGCCCGCCGGGCACCGGACTTGGCACGACCATGAGAAAGCGCTGGCTGATCGGGGCCAGCCTGGTGGTCCTGACGGCATGCTCGGGCACCGATCCGGGGTCGGGCAGTCCGGCGCCGGCGCCGGCAACTTCGGCGCCGAGCAGCCCAGCGTCCAACAGCCCGGCGCCACCGACTAGCACTGCGGCGGCTCCGCGGCGGTCGCCGACGGCTCCCGTCCTGACACCGGCGCAACGGGTACTCGCTCGGCTCAGCCTGGTTCAGCGGGTCGGTCAGCTATTCATGGTCGGCACCGAGGCCGGCGCCGACGCGGGCACCACTTCGGTCATTGCCAGCAACCACGTGGGCGCGGTGATCCTGATGCGATCGAGCTCGCAAGGCGTGGCCGGTATCGCATCGGTGACCACTGCCCTTCAGGCGGCCGCGAACGGCGACTCGATCCGGCTGTTCGTCGCCACCGACCAAGAGGGTGGCGAAGTCCAGCGGATGACCGGGCCTGGTTTCTCGACCATTCCCAGTGCGATCGAGCAGGGCAGTCTGGATCCGGCGACACTGCAGCGGAGCGCCGCCAGGTGGGGCGCGCAACTGCGGGCAGCCGGCGTCAATGTCGACCTGGCTCCGGTGCTCGACACCGTGCCCAGCGCCGCGTTCGCCCCGGCCAACCCTCCGATCGGCGCCCTGGACCGCGAGTTCGGATTCGATCCGCAAATTGTCGCTGCGCACGGATCCGCGTTCGCGCAAGGCTTGGCCGCTGCCGGGGTATCCGCCACCGTCAAGCACTTCCCGGGCCTCGGACGGGTCACCGGGAACACCGACACGACCGCGGGAGTCACCGACACCGAGACCACTCGCAACGATCCGTACCTCACTCCGTTCACCCGGGCGATCCGGGCCGGTGCGCCGTTCGTCATGATGTCGACCGCGGTCTACAGCAGGATCGACCCGGCCGGCCCGGCCGCTTTCTCCTCAATAATCGTCACCGGTCTGCTGCGCAACACATTGGGGTTTCGCGGCGTCGTGATCAGCGACGATGTCGGCGCGGCCGCGCAGGTGGCGGCGGTTCCAGTGGCCGAACGAGCGCTGCGGTTCATCGCAGCCGGCGGCGACATCGTGCTGACCGTGGATGCGACACAGATTGCCGAAATGGCGGCCGCAGTGATTGCGAGCGCGCAGCGCGATCCCGCGTTCCGGGCCAGAGTGGACGCCGCCGCGCTCCGGGTCTTGACGGCCAAGCAGGCGCACGGCCTGCTCTGAGGACTCCGGTCAGCCCGTCAGGGCTGCATAGCCGGGCTTGATCACGTCATTGATGATCGCCAACCGGTCGTCGAAGGGGATGAACGCGCTCTTCATCGCGTTGACGGTAAACCACGACAGGTCCGTCCACCCGTACCCGAACGCCTCGGTCAGCAGGAACATCTCGCGCGTCATCGAGGTGCCACTCATCAGCCGGTTGTCGGTGTTGACGGTGAC
>JBDUCV010000068.1:0-11659 GCA_040003255.1 Actinomycetota bacterium | reverse complement strand
CCGATCGAATGCGGCCGCGTATTGAAAGGTGCCAGCAATGGAGGAGTTCCAGGTGGTGAGTCGTCGAACCTGGAAGTTCGTCCACTTTGCGCTGGTCGGGAGGATGCCGAGCGGCTGAGCCGGCTCGAAGCCGAAGCGCCCGTAGTAGCCAGGATCGCCGAGCAGGACGACCGCGAGTTCATCGAGCGCATCGGCAGCAGCGAGAACACCGTGCATGAGCGCTTGGCCGACGCCGCAGCGTTGGTGGTCAGGCAGAACGCCGAGCGGTCCCAGCCCGGAGCGACTGGCTGTCCATGTGCGCGCGGCTGCACACCACATGGCCGATCACGTCGCCGCCATGCTCGGCGACGAGCGAGAGCGGCGCGACGATATCGCCGTCGTCCCGAACTATCGACAAGCCGCGCTTCAGGAGCAATGCGCACGTTCGGGCGCGCGAAGGCGGCAGCGTGGATGGCGATGATTGCAGCTTGGTCCGGAGGGGCTTCGCGTCGCAGGATCACGAGGGCAGTCTCACGAGTCCTCGGAGAAGGGCCAACCGGATTCGGCGCTCGGTCCGTCGGCCAGGGATCGTACAAGACGAACGCCAGCCGGCACGCAGTTGACCGATAGCCGACTATGCCCTGGGATCAAAGCCGTCGGTTCCCGCCGGGCTGCAAGCGCCGCTCCCGTTAGACCCGTCCGATGACGATTCCCGCAGAGGGACGTCATACGCTCACCCAGAGCTGCACGGCCGTGAGTTGTAGAAAACCACCAATCGCGCGCTGGGTGCCAGAAAATCGTTTGTTGGACTCCAATCGCGGGCACGGTGGTCGTGCAACTCGGGACGGCTGCGGGCGTGGGTCAGAGAACGAGCTTGATCCTCGGAGCCGAGGTCATCGTGAAACCAACTCTCTGGTAAATGCGTTGTCCCTGTGGGGTTGCGCTCAGGTCGACGCGGTCGGCGTCGACGAGCTTGGCCCAGTTGATCACGTCGAGAACGAGCGCCGTCCCGTGGCCGCGCCCACGGTGTTCCGGCACGGTGATGACGTTCGCGAGTCGCACGGTGCGTCTCTTCGGGCATCGAGGGTTGGAACGCCAACTTCGAGGGTGCCAACTGCCGTGGCGATGATTTAGCCGTCATCCTCGATCACGGGGAACCAAGCACTGCTCGCATCGTCGACGAAGTGGGCGAACCACCCGCGGGCGTGATCCCGGCACGGCCTGCGCGCCGGTGAGTCGTCTTCGTCGAACAACATCGGCGTGAGGATGGACAGATGTCATCTCGTGTACCGGCCGTCGATGCTGCCAGCCTCGCTATGTGGTGCACGGATCAGCTCGGCAGTCCTCCCGCGGCGGAGCTGTTCAGGTCCGGCCACCTGTCCGCGGTGATCGGGCTACGCCTGGCAGATAAGCGCGAGGTCGTGGTGAAAGTCCGCCCGGCCTTGCCGCGGATAGCAGCGTGTGTCGAGGTCCAGCGGCGCATGTTCGAGTCCGGCTATCCATGTCCTGAGCCGCTCAGCGGGCCGGCCCCACTCGGAAACGGCGTGGCAACCGCTGAGGCCTATGTGCCTGGCGGTGACGTGCTTCCGGGGGCGGAGCACGCGGCCCAGCTCTCCGCTGAGGCGTTCGCGCGTCTTATCGAGCTAGCTCCCCGGCCGGCCGACGTGTCCTCGCTGGATCCGGCGCCGTCGTGGGGGGCGTGGAACCACGGTGAGGCCGGGTTGTGGCCGCGGCCCGAGGGCGCTGAGGTCGACCTCAACCAGGTCGACGGCCCGGAGTGGATCGACCGGGCCGCCGGTCGTGCCCGTGACCGGCTGCGAGCGGGCCTGTGCGAAGCCGTGATCGGCCATTGCGACTGGCTGGCCGACAACCTGCGCTGGAGGGGCGAGGAGCTTCTGGTCGTGCACGACTGGGACAGCGCGGTCGCCGACAGCGAGGCTATCCTCGTCGGCTTCGCCGCCGCCTTGTACTCAACCGTCAGCCCGGACGAACTGGCCACGGTCGAGGAGACCGACCGCTTCCTGGATGCATATTGTCATGCACGCACCCGCGCATTCAGCCCTGACGAGCTCCAGCGGTCGTGGGCGGCTGGAGTCTGGACACGGGCCTATGACGCCAAATATCAGCACGTGGCCGGGCACGCGATCGCCTCGCTCTCTCAGGCAGAGGGCCGCGCGCGCCTCCGCCGCGCGGGAATCGACTAGCGGGTCCCGCTTATCCGGATCCGCCGCGGATGATCACGACCGTGCTCCAGGCGGCGCGCGTCTGTGGAGCACGACGAGTGGAAGAGGGTCGCAAGGCAACACTGCGCCTGCGTCCTCGGGTCCCGCTCGGAACCGCGCTCGGCCAGGCGGCGGGATGGCGCACCGCCCTGGCCGTCCTCGCGCTGGCGGGCGCCGCGAGGAGTGCGGCGCTGCTCCACCTGTTGCCCCGCTGCCCGCGTTTGCCGACGGATCGCGCATCCGGCGCCGGCACTCGGATCCGCACGGCGGTCGCGGTCCTCGCCTCCCGCGCGATCGTCCACGTGTGCGCGGTCACGACCCTTCTCGTCGTCGGCCAGTTCGCGGCCTACACCAGCATCGCGCCGATCGTGCGCCGCAACGGTGGCCGCGACGGACTCACGCTGAGCGCGCTGCTGCTCGGTTACGGCGTGGCCGGCATGGTGCGTAACGTGCTCGTCGGCCGCGTAGTGGACCGGCGTCCCGGCACCGTGCTCTCCGGCTCCATCCTCCCCATGGCCGCGGCCCTCATCGCGCTGACCGTGACCCACGGTGCGCCCGCGACGATCCTCGCCGTCCTCGCGTGGGGAGCGGGGTTCACCGCGGTGCCGGTGTGCCTTCAGGCCGCGGTCCTGCGGGTCGCGCCGCACGCCCAGGACGCCGCCTCGGCGGTCTACGTCGTGGCCTTCCAGATCGGCATCGGCGGCGGCGCGCTGCTTGGCCAGCGCCTCTTCACGGCGGCCCGGCTCGCCGACCTGCTCCTTCTTGCCGCCGTGGTCGCACTGCTGTCGGCGGCGATCGCCTTTACCGCGCGCCGCTCCTTCCCGCTGCGTCACGTCCACGGCGACGCAGCACGGTCCCGCCCGGCCGCGGCGGTGCGCTGAGCGGTCCCACCCGGCCCCGGCGGTGCGGCCGAAACCTTCGGTCACGCGTCGTAAAAGCCCGGCGGATGGAGGCCAACGATGGTGCGGTCGCGGGGCGTCACCGCTCGTTCGATCGCCTCGGGCGAGAGGTAGTTGACCTTGTCGGTCGTCCGCAGTCGCTGCGCGATGTCGCGACGGCCGTACTGCACCTGCAGAAAGAACCGGCCCTCGTCCTCGGGCCCAGTCGGCATCCGCCGGTGCCAGACGTCGGAGACGAAGAAGACGATGTCGCCCGCCCGCCCCTCGACGGTCACCGGTGACTCTCCGAGGTAATAGACATTGCCGTCGGACTCGGGCTCCGGCACGCCCTGCCCGGATGTGTGGCTCTTCGGCGCGAAGCCGGTCGGGCCGGACGGGGCGAGGCAGTCGCGCAGCAGGATGTGGCATCCGACCATGAACACCGGGTACGGGATCCGGTCGTCCCAGGGCACGCCCGGCGGCCGCGGCACGTGCGGCCCCGCGTCGGTGTGCCACGGGTTCCCGATGTCGAACGGCGCTTTCTCGCGCTGGGGTTGGTTGCGCCACGCCGTGTTGGACACCACGTGGCAGTCCTCGGCCAGCAGCGGCTCGATCACCTCGAGGATCTTCGGGTGCGCAACCGTGCGCTGCGCCGCCGCACCGTAGTTCAGCACCTCGTAGCGGAAGTCCTCGTAGTCCTCGGCCGAGGCTCCCGGCAGGCGCACGTCCGGAGGCCGAGTCTCGAACAGCTCGATGAGTTCCTCGCTGAGGACGCGCTGCTCCTCGGCGTGCAGGGCGCCGCGGACCACGGCGAAGCCCTCGGTCTGCAGGTCGGTCGACGCCTGCGGCACCGGGCCGTCCAAAAGGGCTAGGTTGCCGCCGCGCTTGAGAGAGGTACGGCTAATCATCGCTTGAACCTAACTCGCCCTGGACGAACCGCGCGCCGCGGCGGCGTTGTCCAGAACAGTCAGACGCTGCGAAAACCCGTTTGCGTCGAACGGGTGCCATCACACTGATGCGCTTCTTTGATCACCACGCCGAAGGTTGGCGAAGGGCAGCCGACTGTGGTCTGAGGTGAACTCGTGACAATGTGGGTGAAGAAGATTTCCTCCCCTGGGTGACGTTCCTTCCAGGTTGTCTGCTCGCCTTTGGTCAGGGCGCTGATCGACTCGAAGTCGTCCCCTCTTGCCAGACGAGGTGCTCCTCGATGCCGTCGGCGAGATCGAACCTCCCGGACCAGATCGGAACTTCCGTACGAACAGTCTGTGCGGCGCCGAAGGTGCCCGAGCGCTCTGGACCGCCGAGGGCTGCCCGGACCGCAGTTGAGCGGAACAGGCGATGGCCGCCGTCGGTACGGACTGACGGGATCTTGCCGACCTCGGCAAGCCGGCGAAGCGTGTGGATTGGGATGCCGGGAGGTGGGAATCCGACACGGGGGACCCGACGGTACGGCTGTCAACGACACGTGACGGCGACCCAATTGATGACCTGAAGCATGACCCTGACCTTGCCGACGACCTCCGGCGGCGCTGACTCGATGGACACGGCTTAGTTGCCAAGTGACGATGTCCGTGTGCGTCGAGCGGCGGTTGCGTTGCTCTCGCTGACTGTGGGATTCGTGCTCGCTGATTCGGCGATCGTCACGCTGGCGCTACCCGAGATCCTGCGGCGTCTCGGCGGAACCGTCGGACAGGTTGCGTGGGTGTTGATCGCGTTCAATCTCGTGCTCGCGGCGGTGGTCGTACCTGCTGCGTGGTCCTGCACGCGGTGGGATCCGGCGCCGCTGTGTGCGGCCGGGCTTGCGGTGTTCGCCGCAGCTTCGGTGATCTGTGCGCTGGCCGGGTCGATGCAGGTGCTTATCGCGGCCCGCTGCGTGCAGGCGTTCGGCGGCGCGTTCGCCCTAGTCGGGTGCCTCGAGCTGTTGGTGGCGGCGACCGATGAGCGGCGCGGGGTTGCCCGCTGGATCGCGGCCGGCGTGGTCGGCACCGCGGTCGGACCGGTTGCCGGCGGGCTACTCACCGAGGCAATTGCCTGGCAGGCCATATTCGCCGTACAGGTGCCCGTTGCCGCACTCGCGATCCCGGCCGCGTTCACCGCTCGCAGCAAAGCGGTCCAGCGAGCTGACGTGCACCGCCCGGCCGTGGCACCGAACGTTGCGCTGGTCCTGCTCTCGGCGGCGCTGACCGCCGCGCTGTTCCTACTCGTTCTGCTTCTGGTCGAGGGGTGGCGACGCTCGCCGGCCACCGCCGCCCTCACCGTCTCGGTCGTGCCGATCGCGGCGTTGATCGCCACACCACTGGCGCGGCGGGCTCGGGCCGGGCCGCGCGCAGAGACAGCGGCGGGCTGCCTGCTCGTCGCCGGCGGGCTGGCCGGGCTGGCACTACCGCCCTCGGCCGACCTCGCCTGGACTATCGCGCCGCAGGCCCTCATCGGGTTCGGGCTTGGACTGACCGTGGATCGTCTGACCGTCGAGGCCCTTCGCGACAAATTGCCACGCGCGTTGCACGGCGGCTGGACGATCAGTGCTCGACACCTCGGTGTCGTCCTCGGCTTGGCAATACTGACTCCTGTGTTCACCGCGGATCTGCGTGATGCCCAGGTGCCGGCGCAGGAAGCCATCACGGCGCTGGTGCTCGATGCCCCGCTGCCGACCCACGACAAGATCGCACTCGCCCGAGCTCTGGGCGTTCAGTTGACGGCCGAGCGTGGCAGGGTGCCCGACCTGCACCCCGCCTTTGCCAGGCTGCAGCTGGCTCCGGACCAACGTCCCGCTGCCGAGCAACTCGAGCGCGACCTCAACGGCCAGCTCGAGCGCGCGGCGACCCGAGCGTTCCGGGACTCGTTTTTCATCGCAGCCGGGCTCGCGCTGATAGCGCTGGTCCCCTTGATCCCGCTGCGCCGACGGATGATCACATGACGCTCGGCGCGAGGCTGCGCGCCCTGGCGCTCCCGCTCACCGCGGCAGCCCTCGTGAGCGGAGTCCTCGGCGTGCAGGTCGCCAGCGGTGGAGGCGACTTCGCGCCAGTCCGGCCCGCCCAGCCGTGTGTCCAGCGAACCGTCACATCGGTATCGACCGGCATCGAAGGACTCGGCGAACGCCTCGTGCTGCTCGGCCTTGACGGCGCCGCCTGCCGCCTCGCTATGACTCGCGAAGCGCTGACCCTCCGGCTTGGCCAGTCGAACGCACCGGCAACGGACGCTCAAGTCGACGCGCTGCGGGCAGGCCTGCTCGAAGCCGTGGACCGCATGAAAGCCGACGACACCCTGCCCCGCGCGTCCGAACTGACCGATGAGGCACTCGCCAACGCCGACCTGAACGGCTTCATCAAGGCCGCCATCCGCGCGCTGCCCGACTCGCTGATCAACGCTGCCCTCAAAACCGATGACGTCCTGCGACGCGCCATCAACGACCTCGACCTACGGAAGCTGCTCGCCAACCTGAACGATTCCGAGGACGTCACCCAGCAAGTCAACGCCGCGGTCACCGACGCCGTTAAGCGCTCGCTCGTGGCCCGCCTGCGCGACCTGCTCTGACCCGCCACCTGAGATGCGGCGCATGGTTATATGACCGAAGAACAGGTAGTCCTTCAGCGGTCGAGCGGCAATCGCTTGCGCCTTCAGCTGCTGACGAGCTGCTGGAAGGCGCGGTTGTAACGCGCGTCCTCTGCTTTGGTTATGCCGCGGAAGACGTGCGACCGGGCGAGAATCTCCGACGTCGGGAAGATCAACGTGTTCTTGGCGGTGTCCGGATCGGAAGCCAACAGCGCCTCACGCGAGCCGCGTACCGGGGAAATGTAGTTCACATACTCTTCGACCAGCGCCATCGTGCTGGGCTGGTAGTAGAAGTCGATCAACCGCTCGGCGTTGTGCTTGTGCCGAGCGTGGTTGGGAATCACAAAGCTGTCCGACCACAGCAGATGTCCTGCCTTGGGCAGCGAGTAGCCGACCGCCGGGTTGTCCACCTGCAGTTGCACGATGTCGCCGGTGTACGCCAAGCACGCCGCGATCTCACCGGAAGCCAGACGAGTGGTGTAGTCGTTGCCGGTGAAGCCCTTGAGCTGACCGGACGCCTTCACTGCGGTTAGCCGCGCAATGACCTTGTCGAAATCGGCTGCGGTGAAACTGGTGGGATCTATGCCCATGTCGAGCATGGTTAGCCCAACCGTGTCCTGCATGTCTGTCAGCAGGGTAACCCGCCCCTTCAGGGCGGGATCCGTCAACAATTGCTTGACGGTTTCCACGTGTACGCCGCCGGTCGCCCTCGGGTTGAAGCCGATACCGGTGAACCCGCTCTGCCAGGGGATCGAGTAGGCGCGACCCGGATCGAATTCCACGTCCCGCAGCGATTCCTCCAGGTGCACCGTGTTCGGCATAGCCGCCTTGTCCAGTCGCTGCAGGCTCCCCAGTCGGATCAGCCGCGCCACCATCCAGTCGGTGGCGCACCATAGGTCGCGTCCGGTGTCTTGGCCCGCGGCGAGTTGGGGAGCAACCTTGGAAAAGAAGCTCAGGTTGTCGTTGTAGTCCTCGGTGTAATTGACGGTGATCCCCGTCTGCTTCGTGAATGCGTCCAGCGTCGGGTGCGACAACCCGTCCGCGCCCACGTCGATGTAGTCGGGCCAGTTGGACCAGTTGACGACGCGCTCGGTCGGCGACTGGTCGGCAGGCGACGCCGACGGCTTTGGCGTGCCGCCGTGGCTTTCGCAGCCAGCCAGCGCCCCAACCGCGCCGAGCGCGAGACCGGTGAGGGCGGTGCGCCGGCTGACCAGCCCCCGCTGCAGCGGTGCCGACAGCTCCGGTGACGGCACCGGTGCCCAGCCTGGGCGATGCATCGACTACCTCAACGCGCCTGGATGACGGCGTCGAGCAAGGCGTCGTGAATATCGTCCGGCTTGCTGACCACGTAGCACCTGCCGCCTGTCGCGGCGGAGATCCGTTTCAGCGTCGCAGTGTCGGCACCGCGCCCCACCGCGATCGTGATGATCGGCACCGGGCGACGGCTGTCGTGCTCGCTACCCAGGCGTTTGAGCAAACTGGGCAGGCTGATTCCGCGAGTATCCGTGTTCGCCCCGTCGGTCAGCAACACCACCGAGTTGACACTTTCGGGATTGAAACCACTACGAACCTTTTCGTACGCCGCCAAGGTGGTTGCGTAGAGGCCAGTGTCGCCGTGCGTGATCGACGGCATGGCCGTGGCTGCGGTGACGAGCGCCTGACGCCGGGTCACGCGCCCGATCGATCCGCTCAACGGCCCCAGCGACACGAGCTGGGTCCAGTCCGACTTCGGGCTCCGGTCCACCGAGAATCCCCATAGGCCGATGGACGATGTGTCGGGGAAGAAGCTGATTGCCGATCGCCCGGCAGCCGCTGCGAACTGGATCTTCGTTTGGCCGCCGCCGATCGACTCACTCATCGAACCCGACAGGTCGATGACCATCAAGGTGCGACTTGTCCGGCCGGCCGCGGTCCACGCTCGTAGTGCCGCGGTTTGCTGGTCGGTGGTGGGACGGCGCAGGAACTGGGCAGCCGGGACGCCGGCGGCCGTGGCAGGCGTCGGGTTGCGCAGTCCGGTGGACTGCAGGCGCTTCAGGCTCTCGGGCGTCGAGAGCTGCGCGACAAAGGTGGTCGTGGCGTCCCGCAGGGCCGGTTCGCCGCCGGGCGGCGAGAACTGAACCACCGGCCAGTCGAGGCCCACCGCAGCTCCGCGGGGATAGATGAGACCGACTTGGTCTGCGACGTTGCGCTTCGCGTTCAGCTCGAGCGCCGCGCGTTCGCTGATGACGACGGCCCGTGCTGTCGACGGATGCTGGCGAACGAGCCCGAGGCCGGCGGCGCTGTCGGGGACCGTTTGCCTGCTCAGCCGAACAAGAGCGTCGATGAGCTGGCGGCGAGGAGTCGTACCGGCCCCGTTGACGAGGGTTTGCGCAGTGAGGAGGGTGGCCAGGCCCTCGGTATTGCGCCTCGGCTCGAGGGTGACGGGCGGTGCCGGCCCACTGAGCACACTGGCCCAACCTCGGGCTGCCGTCGCACGGGTTGCCTCCAGGCCCGTTGCCGTGGTCGCCAGCACGAGTGGTGACCGGGCAATCGGCGGGTAGAGCCAGAGGCTGCTGACCGGCGAATCCCGTCCGGCGGTGTCGTGCCGGACGCGATCAACCCACGCCGTGGAATCCGGGATCCACACCTGCGGCAAGCTCGTGTCGGTGTTGACCAACTGCGCTGCCATGGTCGCCGACGCCATGCTGCGCACCGATACCGTCGGACACGCGCCGCTGACCACCGGCGCCGATGCCGTCCACCGTGCAGCGATGTCCTCGATGGCTGCAGCGATCGAGGGGTCGGCGACCACAGACAACCCGACTCCTGCGGAGCAGTGCACGGCGGCCGGCGCGGCAGTCCCATTGCTAGCCGGTCGCCAGAAAACTGCGACAGAGGCCGCGCTCAGCGCGAGGACGGCAACGCCGCCGAGAACCCAGAAGGTGACAGAGCGGCGGCGGCGGCGTCCCCCGCCAGCGTGTCTGCCGGCCATTCGGTTCCTCGCGTCCACCCCGCATGCCTGGGGGTTCCAAACATGATCGTGCTACCCGAGCATAGGGCAGCATGATCCTGGCAAGGTATAACGGAGGCCGGTCCACCGCTAGCTGCTCCGGGGAAGATTGCCCAGGAGTCGGCCACGATGGCCGGCCGACCTCATCGAGCTGCCGGCCGCGCAACTCATTGGTGCCGTCGATGCGCTTGCAGCCAACGAGGCGTTGCTCGCGCCCGCCGTCGTCCTCGCTTTCGGAGCTGGCTCGTGTCCTCGGGTGCGCGGCCACGACAGCGGTAGCTCGCGCCGGGCGGTCTGATTGCGCCCCGCGACGCCTAGGTCCTCGCGCGATCGCCGTAGCGCTGCCGTGCGGCCTCACCCGACGTGCCGAGCATCGCGCCGATCGCCGCCCAGGAGTGCCCCTCGGCTCGAGCGACGGCGACAGCATCGGCGATCTCTCGCTCGGCCTCGGCGCGACGTAGGAACGCATGGCGGATGTCGCGCAGCGATCTGGCGTCGACGCCGTCGTTCTGCGCCGGCTCGTAGTCCTCAAACCGTTTCGCGAGCTCCTCGGCCCGGGCGAGGATTTCCTTCGTTGATCGCGGCATGCAGATCACCGCTCAGTCGAGGAAGCGTCGTCGCAGTGCCAGCGACGGTCGGTTCTCCCACACGTCCTCCAAGTTAACTTCTCCAAGCACCGCTTGGCAAGCTAACTTGCCAAGCGGGTTACGCCTGCACTTGGACGCAGTCGACATCGACGTCGGGTGTCGGCGTTCGGCATCATCGGTTGAGATCCAGCGCGACGACCGGACCGTCCCCCCATGCGGCCGCCAGTACACGTCCTCCTCAGACCCGTCGAGCGCAGCGTTGACTGCTTGAATGCCCTGCATGAACGAGTAGTCCTGGTTGCCGGACTCGTAACGCCACCCACCAAATCGCCCTCTACTGCGGATACCGTGCTGATCCTTCGACGGCGACCACTTGCTGCGCACCCAGCACCGCGAACACCGAGGGGAGGTCCGCAAGAAGCGAGCGTCGATCCCCGGCGGTCGACTTACGCTGCAAACGAGTGTCACCGATCTACCGAAGTAGATCTGTAACCCATCAACCGAACGTCTTCAAGCGCTTGGTGGGAAGGCGGGACATGGTTGACCGCCGTTTCACCGTGGGTGTGTTGACGCCACATGTCGCGGCCGGACCCGAGATCGAGATCCCCGCCATGACGTCGGGCCAGGTCGCCACCGTGGTCTCTCGCATGCTGCTCACGGGTACGGGTAGCGCCGCCTCCACGACGCCCCCGACCTCTCTGCCGGATCTGCGCCAGATGACTTCCCCGTCAGCCATGGACGAGGCCGCTGCTGCGTTCCTCGACGGCTCGATCGACGCCCTGGCCTACGCCTCGACGAGCTCCGGCTACGCGATCGGGTTCGACGCCGAAGTCGCATTGGTCCAGCGGCTACGTCAGCGGTGGGCGCTTCCCGTCGGTTCGACCTGCCTGGCGGCGGTGAGTGCCCTGCGGGCGTTCGGGATCGAACGAGTCGCCTTGGTCCATCCGCCCTGGTTCGACGACGAGACCAACGATCTGGGTGCCGCCTACTTCCGGGCCCAAGGGTTCAATGCCGTCGCATCACGGGCGGACACCCTCCCCGAAGACCCGACTCAAGTGCGGCCCGGACCCATCATCGATTGGGTCAGCCGCCACCTCAGCGACGAGAGCGAGGCCGTTTTCCTAGGCGGAACGGTTTCCAAGCCGCGGGAGCCGTCGAGCGTCTAGAACGTCGCACCGATCGTCTGGTCCTCGAGGCCAACCAGGTCCTGCTCTGGTCGATCCTGGCCGCGACCCAGACCACACTTCACATCACCGAATACGGAAGACTTCTCCGTGAGGGTCCTCCGGCACCGGACCCAGGCGCGCGCTCGTAGGAACACGCCTGCCATTAGCGAGAACGGAGCCGGCCGAGCTCGTCGGGGTGGTCGCGACTCGGGCAGGCAATCCCATGAGCCTCGACGAACCGCCTTCGCGCCTGCGAAATGCTTGTGCGTGGCGCCATCCAGACTCA
>JBDUCV010000122.1:0-3466 GCA_040003255.1 Actinomycetota bacterium | reverse complement strand
CCGGCCAACCGGGGTGAGCCACTGCGCTGTCCGGGATCGCCGTAGCCGGAGCTGGCCGAGGGTGCTGACGGGTAGCCGGGCTGCGGATTGTTGCCGAAGGTCGGGGCGAGGTCGGTCATGTGATCACCGTAGGTCCGTCGGCGCCCTTTGAATAGTCGGATGCGAGATCGCCGCAGCAGATGCCTACTTGGTGGTCAAATCGGTACCGGTCGCGTACGGCGCCGGATCGCCACCGCCCGTACCCCACGGCCTCGCTGCGGTGCACGGACCGCGACCGGACGGCCGAAGCGAGCGCGCACGCCGGGCGACCACAGCACAGACGATGGCGGGCCCTCAACCGCCACGCCAGCGCTTTCCATCAGCCCGTCGTCGAGTGCGAGGACCGAGGCCCGGTGCAGCGGCCATGGCGGGTGCGCGTTCGGGACCCACATCGTCCGGCCCGCGATGCGGGTGTGCAGTCCCCACCGGGACGTGAGCCACACCTCCAGCGCAGACGGCTCGACGCGCTCACCGACCGACACCGACACCCGGCTGGTCACCCCGCGGCATGGCCAACGACGAGTCGAAAAGTAGCTATGGACGTCGGCGACAATGGCACTGCGCATCCGCGCCCAGGTGTATGGCACGCCGAAGGTCGATCGCGCCAGGGCGACCACGGCCAGCCGCTGCGTGTCCAACGAAAGAAAAACCACCCCGTGCCGCCCCTCGGCGTCGACTGAGTACAGCCGCACATTCGTCTCGAGAAAGTCGCCGAAGTAAGGCACCGGAAGAAACCGGCCGGGTCCCGCCCGGCGCAACTCGAACGGGATCAGCCCGACGTAGGTCCGGCCATCGATCATGTCGGGCCAGCTGCCGGTCGGAAAGAACTGCGCGATACCCGCGGGGTCGACCGGCCAGTGCAGAAACGCCACATTGCGCCACTGCTGGTCGAAGATGACCGGCCGCGGCAGCGCAGGAGCGACGCTCTCGATCACGAGGCGGTGAGCTACCAACTCGTCGCGACATAGGTGGTCTCGAGATATTCCTCGATGCCCTCGTAACCACCCTCGCGGCCCAGCCCGGACTGCTTGACCCCACCGAACGGAGCGGCCGGGTCGGATACCAGGCCGCGGTTGAGCCCCACCATGCCCACCTCGAGCCGCTCGCATACTCGCAGGCCGCGGGCGAGGTCGCCGGTGTAGACATAGCCGGTGAGACCCATCTCGCTGCGGTTGGCAAGAGCGAGCGCATCATCCTCGTCGCGCACCGTGATGATCGGCGCCACCGGGCCGAAGATTTCCTCCGTGGACGCGGGCGAGTCGCGCGGCACATCGGTGAGCACCGTCGCGGGATAGAAGAAACCTGGACGGTCCAGCCGCTTGCCGCCGATGCGCGCCACCGCGCCGGCCGCGACGCTGTCGGTGACCTTGGCGGCGATGCCGTCCACAGCGCGCGCGTTGATCATCGGGCCGAGCTGGGTCTGCTCGTCGGTTCCGGCGCCGACCCGCAACCCCCCCATGGCTGCGGCGAGCTTGTCGCCGAATGCGTCGGCCACCGATTCCTGGACGAGAAAACGGTTCGCCGCCGTGCACGCCTGGCCGCCGTTGCGCATCTTGGCGAGCATCGCGCCTTCGACGGCGGCGTCCAGATCGGCGTCGTCGAGCACGATGAACGGGCCGTTGCCACCCAGCTCCATCGACACGTTGACGATCCGGTCGGCGGCCTGCTTGAGCAGCGTGCGGCCAACGCCGGTCGAGCCGGTGAACGACAGCTTGCGGACCCGCGGATCGGCCAGCGCCTCGGTCACTAGGTCAGCCGGCCGGTCGGTCGTGAGGACGTTGACGACGCCGGACGGAGCGCCCGCCTCGGTCAGCAGTTGGGCCAGAAGCAGTGCGGTGAGTGGCGTTTCCTGGGCTGGCTTGAGGACAAACGTGCATCCGGCCGCCAGCGCAGGCGCGATCTTGCGGGTCGCCATCGCGGCCGGGAAGTTCCACGGGGTCAACAGCAGCGCGACACCCACCGGCTTGCGAAAGGTCAGGATCCGGTTCGCGCCCGACGGGGCCGTCCGCAGCGCACCGTCGATGCGTACCGCCGCCTCGCTGAACCAGCGGAAGAACTCAGCGGCGTAGGTGACCTCGCCGCGCGCGTCCGTCAGCGATTTGCCCATCTCGAGGCTCATCAGGAAGGCGAGCTCATCTCGCCTGGAGATCATCGCTTCGAAAGTGCGGCGCAGTACCTCAGCCCGCTCGCGGGGCGCGGTCGAGGCCCACCCGGGCAGCGCACTCGTCGCCGCAGCCACCGCCCGCGCTACGTCGTCGCTGCCGGCTCGCGGCACCTCGGTGAGCCGCTCGCCCGTGGACGGATCGAGTACCGCGAAGGTGCCCTGCGAGCCACCGACCCACTTGCCGTCGATAAGCATCTCGGTCGGGGTTCCGGCGGGAAGCGTCGCGGTCATGGCCCCCAGCTTGCCACCGCTCGTCGCAGGGCCGGCCAAGCGGTCACCCGCTGTCCCGAGTGGCGGCGAGCGTGGCATAGGTGACCGCGCCGTAGGCGAGGTGCGGTACCGCATCGCTCAGCCAGTCGGCTGGGGACCACGTCGCCGGATCGGTGACGCCGAGCCTGGCGAGCGGAAGGTCTGAGGCGAGCATCGCACCGCCGCCGATGAGCAGCACGCCCAGGGGCGACGGCAGGCGCAGCAAGGCCGGACGCAGCAGGCCCGCAAGCACGCCGATGCCGACTCCGGTGGCAATGCCGGTCAACGAACCGAGGCCCGCACGACGGTTGTCGCGCGTGTCCGCATCGCCCGGCACGGGGAGCCCGATCTCGGCGGTGATCTTGTCGACCGCTTTCTGCGGCGTCTCGCTCGGGGGACGGCCACGTAGGGCCATGTCGAGGTAGGTGACACCGTCCAGTGCGGTCGTACCCGCCGCGCCAGCGGCTGCGCCATGCAACAGAGCTCTAAACATCGTGTGATCTCCCCAAAAGTCGAGGGCCCTATGCTTTGCATTTCTACCCTGGCCCCTGACCGGTCACCACCGCTGCCGTCGAGGGACCGATCGGCGTCCCGGTCGGCGGGCGGTAGTGTCGCGCGCGGCCACCTGGGCCTGCGCACCAACCTGTTGGCTTTCTCGTGAGGAGTCACCCTTGTTCGTCGTCGTCCTGACCGATCTGGTCGACTCAGCCTTCGTCGCGCCCCGAGCCGTCGGACCGTTCGACGATTTCGACATCGCGCAGGCATTCCGCCAGACCCTCACCGACACCTGGGATGCCGCGGCCGGCGATCCGCCCACGGCAACCGTCGTCCGGGTCGAGGAGCCCTACCCGGGGGTCGTGGTCGGCGAGCTCTGAGCTGCCGGCTACCTGGTCACCGACTGACACGACGCGACGCCAGCCGGCTCCACAAGGTCGACTTCGTCAACTGATCCGGGGGCCGCCATCTCGGTGTCAGTCACCTTGCGGATATTAACCGCGACGGCGCGTTATCGAC
>JBDUCV010000016.1:0-35951 GCA_040003255.1 Actinomycetota bacterium | reverse complement strand
GTTGTGTTGGAGATTGCCGTCCTTGGGCTGCTGAACGAGAGCCCGATGCACGGCTATGAACTGCGCAAGCGGTTGGCTAGCCTGCTCGGGGCCTTTCGGGCGTTCTCCTACGGATCGTTGTATCCCACCCTTCGGCGGCTGGCCGAGGCTGGCTGGATCAGCGAGGAGGAACCGCTCGATCCGCCGCCCGCAGGGGCCCGGTCGCGGCGGGGCAAGCGGGTCTACCGGCTCACCGCCGATGGCAAGGAGCATTTCGCCGAACTGCTCGGCGCGGTCGGTCCCGAGGCGTACGACGACGAGGGATTTGGCGCTCGGCTGGCGTTCTTCGCCCAGACGCGCTCCGACATCCGGCTGCAAATCCTCGAGGGCCGGCGGCGCCGGGTCGAGGAACGGCGCGACGGCATGAAGAGTGCGCTAGCTCGCACTCGCGAACGGCTAGACCGCTACACCCTCGAGCTGCAGCAGCACGGCTTGGAGTCCGTCGACCGCGAGGTCCGCTGGCTCAACGAACTGATCGAACACGAACAGACGGGGAAGAAATGACTAACCAAGGAGGAGCCCACATGGGCCAGATTCGCGTCGGCATCGTCGGAGTCGGCAACTGCGCCGCCTCGCTCGTGCAAGGCGTCCACTACTACCGCGACGCTGACCCGGCGCACAAGGTGCCCGGGCTCATGCACGTCCAGTTCGGTCCGTACCACGTCCGTGACATCGAGTTTGTCGCCGCGTTCGACGTGGACGCCAAGAAGGTCGGCCGCGACCTATCCGAGGCGATCCTGGCCAGTGAGAACAACACGATCAAGATCGCTGACGTACCTCCGCTCGACGTCCCGGTGCAGCGTGGTCACACCCTCGACGGCCTGGGCAAGTACTACCGCGAGACGATCGAGGAGTCCGACGAGGAGCCCGTGGACGTGGTTGCGGCGCTGCGCGAGGCCAAGGTCGACGTGCTGATCTGCTACCTGCCGGTCGGCTCCGAGGACGCCGCGAGGTTCTACGCCCAGTGCGCGATCGACGCGGGCGTCGCGTTCGTCAACGCGCTTCCGGTGTTCATCGCCGGTACGCCCGAGTGGGCGAAGAAGTTCGCCGATGCCGGGGTGCCGATCATCGGCGACGACATCAAGAGCCAGGTCGGCGCGACCATCACGCACCGGGTCCTGGCCAAGCTGTTCGAGGACCGCGGCGTCGAACTGCAGCGCACGATGCAGCTCAACGTCGGCGGCAACATGGACTTCATGAACATGCTCGAGCGCGACCGGCTCGAGTCGAAGAAGATCAGCAAGACCAACGCCGTCACCTCGCAGATCCCCGACCGCGACATGGGCAAGCGCAACGTGCACATCGGCCCGTCCGATTACGTAGCCTGGCTCGACGACCGCAAATGGGCCTACGTCCGGCTCGAGGGCAAGGCGTTCGGCGACGTGCCACTGAACCTGGAGTACAAGCTCGAGGTGTGGGATTCGCCGAACTCGGCGGGTGTAATCATCGACGCGCTGCGCTGCGCGAAGATCGCCCTAGACCGGGGCATCGGTGGCCCGATCCTCTCGGCTTCGAGCTACTTCATGAAGTCCCCGCCGGTGCAGTATTTCGACGACGAGGCGCGCGACGCCGTCGAGGCGTTCATCGCAGGCACGGTCGACCGCTAACGGTCTGCCTCTCGGCGATCTCGGTGCGCTGGCCAGCTGACTTGGTGGCCAGCGCACCGTCAGTTCACCAGCGGATCGACTGGATATGTCGACAGCAGGCTGAGCGGGGGAGGTTGACGCCGCAACACCCGCTGCCACAGCGGCGCTGGGTCGTCGCTGAACACGTCCCGCGTCGAACCGTCGACCACGTACCACGCGCCCGCGGCGAGTTCGTCGGCCAACTGCCCGGGCGACCAGCCAGAATGTCCGGCGAACACCCGTAGCTGGTCGGTGACCCCCTGGATCAGCGCCACCTCCGCGTCGAGGTCCACGGTTGCCACCCCGTCGCAGACGAAGCGCAGCCCGGTCGCCTCGCTCAGCGCGTGGCCCAGGCATAGCGCGCCGTCGGGCAACACTGGCCCGCCACTGAACACGACGGACGGCGCGCTCATCACGTCCTGCCAGTCCGGCAGCACCTGGCCGACCGGAGTGCGGCTGGGCCGGTTGAGGATGACCCCGACCGTGCCGCCGGCGGTGTCGTCGTCGTCGCGATGTTCGAGCAGATAGACCACGGTGCGGAAAAAGGCCGGCCCGGTCAACAACGGCGCCGACACGAGCAGACGACCCGCGGCGGGACGCAGGCCGACCCACGGCGGCAGTTCGGGTCCCAGATCGGCCACGGCGATCATCTTGCCGTGCGGCCTGGCTAGCTGGTGGCGCTACCGTCACGGCCGTGCACACACGCGGACACGTCCGGGCGGTCCTGCGCCGTGCAGACTTCCGAAGGTTGTACGGCGTCCGGCTGGGCGGCCAGTTCGGTGATGGCGTGTTCCAGGCGTCCCTCGCCGGCGCGGTGCTGTTCAATCCGCAGCGCGCCACCACCGCCGCAGACGTGGCAGCTGGTTTCGCTGTGCTCCTGCTGCCTTACTCGCTGATCGGCCCGTTCGCCGGCGTCCTGCTCGACCGCTGGTGGCGCCAGCGAGTTCTGCTGGTCGTCAACGTCCTGCGCGGCCTGTGCGTGGGCGGAATCGGCGCGGAGATCGCGCTGGGCGTGCACGGCCTGCCCTTCTACGCCAGCGCGCTCGTCGTGGTGTCGATGAACCGGTTCTTCCTCTCCGCGCTGGGCGCGTCGCTGCCGCACGTGGTCGACCGACCCGAGCTGGTCACCGCGAACTCGGTGACCACCACCAGCGGCGCGATCGCCACCACCCTGGGTGGCGCGATCGCCGTCGGCGTCCGTGCATTGGTTGGCGCCTCGAACGCCTCCTACGCGTTGGTCGCTCTGACTGCTGCGGTGCCCTACCTGGTCTCGGCCATCGCAGCACTCGGCTTCACCCGCTACGCACTCGGGCCGGACGCGGTAGAACGCGGCAGCCGCGACAGCCTGCGGGACATCGCTGCCGGGCTGATCGGCGGCGCCCGGCACATCGTCTCGCGCCGGTCGGCGTTCTACGCGCTGCTCATGGTCGGCGTCCACCGCTTCTGCTACGGCGTCAGCGTGATCTGCGTGCTGCTGCTGTACCGCAACTACTTCGTCGACGAGGGCTTCTTCCGCGCCGGGCTGGCCGGACTGACGCAGCTGGTGGTCGTGGTCGCGATCGGCGGCGGATTGGCTGCGGTGCTGACCCCGATGGCCACCCGCCGGCTGGGTTTCGTACGGTGGCCGGCCTTTCTACTGAGTTTCGCCGCGGTCGTTGAGATCGTCCTCGGTCTGCCCTACTCGATGCCGTTGCTGCTGATCGCAGCGGGCTGCCTAGGTTTCGCGGCGCAGGCGATCAAGATCTCGGTCGACACCTTGGTGCAGCGGTCGGTGGACGAAGGATTTCGGGGCCGGGTGTTTTCCATCTACGACACGCTGTTCAACCTGACATTCGTCGGGGCCGCCGTGCTGACCGCGCTCACGCTGCCCGACAGCGGATATTCGCCGGCCTCGGTGGTCACGTTAGGGACCGTCTACGCGCTCACCGCGTTGGTCTACCTGCGGGTCGCCGGGCGCGAGGCACAGGTGACCGAGTCCCCTGGGACGGTGGCCGCCGATCCCACCCCGGTCTGACCGCCCACTACTCGGGGTCGCCTTTCGGGTATCGACATACTCTGCCGATGGCCGAAACGAGGGTCGCTGACGACACGGCCAAGGTTGCCAGGAACGATGCCGACCTGCCCGCGGTGGCGTGGCGCCCGCTGGGGTCGGCGATGGTCGCGTTGGCCGTGGTTCTGAGTGCTTTGAGCGCCCGCTACGGCTTCCACCGCGACGAATTGTATTTTCGCCAGTTGAAGCTGGCGTGGGGTTATGTGGATCAGCCACCACTCACCCCGCTGCTTGCGCGCCTGGCCGGGCACCGGTCGTCCAGCCCGTGGTCGCTGCGGATTCCCGCGACAGCGGCTGCGACGTTGTCGGTGCTGGTCGTCGTGTTGATCACCCGGGAGTTGGGCGGTGGCCGTCAGGCGCAGGCGTTGTGCGCGTGGGCCTACGCGTTTGCGGCGACGCCACTGCTGATGGGCCACGTCCTGTTGACCGCATCGGTGGATCTGGTGATCTGGCCGCTGGTATGCCTCTTCCTCATCAGGGCGCTGCTGCGACGCCAACCGGTGTGGTGGCTGGCCGTCGGTGCGACCGTTGGGCTCGGTACGTACAACAAACTGCTGATCGCCTTGCTCGTAGTCGCGTTGACGGTGGGAGTGCTCGTCGCAGGGCCTCGGCGGGCGCTGTGGTCACGGTGGGTCCTGTTGGCGGCGGCGGTTGCCGCAGTCATCGCGTTGCCCAACCTGCTCTATCAGGCCACGCACTCCTGGCCCCAGATCACGATGGGTCGGGCCCTGAGCGAGAACAACGCCGGCGAGGTCCGGATCGTCATGTGGCCGTACCTGCTGCTCCTGCTCGGTCCGCCGCTGGTACCGATCTGGGTGGCCGGCCTGGTCGGATTGCTACGGCGGGCAGAGTGGCGCCCGGCCCGGTTCCTTGCGGCCGGGTTCGGTGTGCTGCTGATCGAGACATTCGCCGGCGGCGGTCAGCTCTACTACCCGGTCGGGCTGCTCGCGGTGATCTTCGCCGCTGGATGCGTGCCGACGGCCGAGTTTCTCGCCCGGTCAACCGCCTGGCGCAGGGCGACCGTGGCCGGCATCGCGCTCAACGCCGCGGTCTCCGCAGTGATCGCGCTGCCGCTGCTACCGGTATCGGTGCTGGCCAATAGCCCGGTGCCCGCGATCAATCAAACCGCGGGCGACCAGGTCGGTTGGCCGGACTACGTGAGCCAGATCGCCGAGGTCTACCGGACCGTGCCGGCGTCCGAAACCGCACAAACCGTCATCATCGCCAGCAACTACGGCGAGGCTGGCGCGATCGTCAGGTACGGCCCCAGGCTCGGCCTGCCACGCCCCTACAGCGGACAGAACCAGCTCTACTTCGACGCCCGCCCGCCAGATGGCACGTCGACCGTCCTGGTCGTCGGCGCACAGCTCAGAGTCGCCCGAGCGCACTTCAGGTCCTGCACCATGGCCACCCGCCTACACAACCGACCAGGAGTCGATAACGAGGAGGAGGGCCAACCGATCGCAATCTGCCGCGAGCCGACGCAGCAATGGACGGCCCTCTGGCCGGTCTTCCAGCATTTCGACTGACCGCCTGACCCCCGGGGTCCACGATTGCACCTACTCCCTCTGATCGGTCCACCAGGTCCGCAGCGCGTCGACCGCCCGGTCGTGGCCGAGCGGACCGTGCTCCATCCGTAGGGTGAGCAGGTGTTGGTAGGCCCGCCCGACGAGCGGGCCCGGCGGGATGTCAAGCACGGTCATGATCTCGTTGCCGTCCAGATCCGGACGGATCGCGTCGAGCTCCTCCTGCTCGCGCAACTGCCCGATCCGCTGCTCGAGGGCGTCGTAGGCCGCCGACAGTGCCGCCGCCTTGCGCTTGTTGCGGGTCGTGCAGTCGGATCGGACGAGCTTGTGCAGCCGCGATAGCAGCGGCCCCGCGTCGGCGACGTAGCGGCGCACCGCCGAATCGGTCCACTCGCCGCCTCCGTAGCCGTAAAAGCGCAGGTGCAGGAATACCAGCTGCGCGACGTCCTCGACCAAGTTCTTGGCGTAACGCAGTTCGCGTAGCCGGACCCGCGCCAGCCGGGCGCCGACGGCCTCGTGGTGGTGGAACGAGACCCGTCCATCAGTATCGAACCGGCGGGTCGCCGGCTTGCCGACGTCGTGCAGCAACGCCGCCCACCGCAAGGTGAGGTCGGGCTCGTCCCCCTCGAGGTCCATCGCCTGGTCGAGCACCTGCAGGGTGTGGGCGTAGACGTCCTTGTGCTGCCCGTGCTCGTCGGCAGCCATCCGCAGCGCGGGCAGCTCAGGCAGCACGACGTCGGCTAGGCCGGTCTGCACGATCAGCTCGAGCCCCGCACGCGGGGCCGCGCCGAGCAGCAGCTTGGATAGTTCGACCTGTACCCGCTCGGCAGTAATCCGCCCTAGCTCTGGCGCCATCGCGGTCATCGCAGCCAGGACCTCCGGCGCGAGCGTGACCTGCAGCGTCGACACGAACCGTGCTGCGCGCAACATCCGCAACGGATCGTCGGCGAAGGACTCCTCCGGCGCCGCCGGAGTTCGCAGCACGCCGGCGGCCAGGTCGGCGAGACCGCGGTGCGGGTCACTGAAGGTCGCGTCTCCCGTTACCGACACCGCCATCGCGTTCATCGTGAAGTCGCGACGGCGCAGGTCGTCGGCTAGCGAGTCGCCGTAGACCACCTCGGGCTTGCGCGACACCCGGTCGTAGCGGTCGGCGCGGAACGTGGTGATCTCGCATCTGCGCCCGCCCACTTGAACGCCGACCGTGCCGTACTCGATGCCGGTGGCCCAGGTCGCCTCGGCCAGCGAATGCACGATAGACAGGACCTCGTCGGGCTGTGCATCGGTGGTGAAATCGAGGTCGTCGGCCTCGCTGCTGATTGCGGCACGGCCCAGCAGGGCGTCTCGCACGGTCCCGCCCACCAGGTGCAGCTCGTGTCCCGCGGCCGCGAACGCTGCGCCCAGAGCCGCAGCCTCGGCCGGCACGGGAACCAGGTCGGCCGGCGTGGTCGACCCGGTAGGCGCAGGTGGCGTCACGGACGGCCAGCGTACTGACCGCCGGTTACCATCGGGCCATG
Organism: Actinomycetota bacterium; assembly: GCA_040003255.1. GTDB lineage: Bacteria > Actinomycetota > Actinomycetes > Mycobacteriales > Jatrophihabitantaceae > JBDUCV01. The sequence continues at coordinate 29,197 of JBDUCV010000016.1, read as the reverse complement.
GCCCGGAACAGCGCGGACAGCACCCCGGCTGCGCCTCGGCCCGGCCGGGGGGGCGCCCGCTCGGCCCGGCGCAGCCCCGGCGGCGGCCGGCCGGGCCGCACCCGCACCCGACTGCAGCGGGTCGACGAGACCAGCGCGGGGGGGTTGGTCGTCGACCTCGGCAGCGACGTTCCGCGCGGCGCGCTGATCGGGCGAATCGATCGCCGCGGACGGCTGTTGTGGTCGTTGCCCAAAGGGCATGTCGAGCCCGGCGAAACCGCGGAACAGGCGGCGATTCGTGAGGTAGAGGAAGAAACCGGCATCAGTGGCGAGATCCTGGGCTCGCTCGGCACGATCGACTTCTGGTTCATCGCGGACGGGCGACGCATCCATAAGACGGTGCACCACTTCCTGCTCAAGGCGGTGGGTGGCCAGCTGTCCGACGCCGACATCGAGGTCACCGAGGTTGAGTGGGTACCGCTGCCGAAGATCGCCGACAAGCTCGCGTACCCAGATGAACGTGGGCTCGTCGACGCGGCTGGCCGGCTGCTCGCGGAGAGCGCGTGAGGCTTGTTCGGTCATCGCGGGCCGGCGCGGCGCTGACGCTGCTCGGCCTGGTCGCTACCGCTGCCGTCACACCCAGAGCGGCCGCGTTTTCTGATCCGGGGCAGCTCGCGGACGACGCGGTGACGGTGGCGGTGCAAGACGTTGCGCCCAGCACGCCGGTCTACAGCGCCAAAGTCAGCCCACTGACCATCACGCTTGCGCTGACCAATACCACGGATCGCACCCTGTACACCACGACGATCAACGGCGAACGGGAGGCGCCGCTTTCGACCGGTGACGGGCTGCGCGATCTGATCGCGCATCCGCGGCAGCTGGACCCCGACAGCACCAGCGAGATGCACCCCATGGTTCTGGACCGTCCGCTCGGCCCGCACGAGTCGCGGGCGGTGGTGTACAAGTCGAGTACAAGCAACCTTAGCGACCACTCGTCCGATATCTGCCTGTGCAACCCCGGCATCTACCCCATCGACTTCACCGTGCAGGCCGCGGCCGCGGCCGACGGAGTCCCGACCAAGGTCGGCTTCGCGCAGAGCTTCATACCGTCGTTCCCGGACACCCCGCAACCGGTCCGGATCAGCTGGCTGTGGCCACTGATCGACCGACCGCACCGCATGATGAGCGACACCTCATTCCGCGACGACGACCTGGTCACATCGGTACGTCCGGGCGGCCGCCTCGACCGGGCCCTGACCGTCGCCGAGCGGGTGGCCAAGAAGGTACGGCTCACCCTGGTGATCGATCCCGAGCTAGTGGACGAGCTGGCCGTCATGAGCCAGCACTACACCGTGCAGGCCGACGAAGGACGGGTGGTGGCCGGCACCGGTGGCCCGGCCGCAGCGGCATGGCTACTTCGACTGCGGGCCACCCTTCATGACCACGACGTCAGCCGCACGCCGTACGCCGACCCCGACATCGCGGCGCTAACCGCGCGCGGCCTGCCCTGGGGCATCGGCGCATTTGACCTCGCCCAGCAGCAGCGCGTCTCGGCCATCCTCGGCCCATCCATGACCGCGGATATCGCCTGGCCCGCCGGTGAGGCAATCGGCAGCCAAGGCTTGCAGGAGCTGGTACGCGCGGGAGCGGCCGCCGTGATCCTGAACGACACGACGCTGCCGGGCGGGGCGAACCAATCGCCGCGTCTGGATGCGCTGGCGCCGCTTCCCGGCGTTGCGGGCGCCGTCGCCGCCGTCACCGACCGCACCCTGCAGGCCGCCCTCAACCCGCTGCTTGCGATCGGCGGGTCGGGACGCGGCAGGCTGCCGCAGCTCGTCGCCCAGCTGGCGATGCGCGCGGTCGAGGCTCCGCAGCGTGCGCATTACGTCGTGTTGGCCCCGGCCCGTCAGGTAGACCCGGACCCGGTCGCAGCGGTCCGGACAATGCTCGACACGACCACCGCCCGCTGGGCGGCGCCGCTGTCGATTCGCCAGGCGATGACGCGAGTCGCCCCAGTCGATCACGGCAGCCTGGTGGCTCCCCCGGCCAGCCCGCTCCCGCACGTCGCGCTCGAGGCAGCCGCACAGGCCGCCGAGTTCGAAAACTCGTTCCGATCGGCCTTGTCCGCACCCGACGCCGCCCTGTTGTTCGCCGGCCTTTCGGCCGCGATCCAGCGCACTGCCTCCGCGGCCTGGCGCCAGGACCCGCTGCGTAGCGCCGGGTACGCCTCGGCGCTCGACCGCAAGATCGCCGGCTGGCGCAACAGTGTCCAGATCCAGCGCCCCTCCAACGGCAGCTACACGCTCGCCTCGACCAGTGCCCCCCTGTTCGTAACGGTCATCAACAAGCTGCCCGTCCCGGTCAAGGTCCGGGTGTCGCTGACCACGGTGAACGGGGTGGTCGGCTTCAGGGCCGACGACGTCGGACCGCAGGAGGTGCCGGCCGGGCAGAAGGCGCCGCTGCGTATCCCGGTACACGTCCAGCGGGCTGGCCGTTTCGAGATCGCGGCCGATGTGACAACCCCCGCGGGAGACAAGCTCGGTGCCACGGTGATGCTCGGCATCAATTCCACCGCACTCGGGCGGATCGGCGTGATCATCACCACGGGCGCGGCCGGGGTGCTCGTCCTCGCCCTGCTGATGCGCCTTTACCGGCGTTGGCGGTTCCGCTCGGCGCAACGCACCGTCGCGTGAGCGGGGACTGGGGTCAGCCCTCCCTCTACGGCCGGGGCCTGGTCACCGTCGAACCGCGACTGTTCACCGAGGCCGACCCGGTGCCGTCCATCGCGATGCCGCCGTGGCAACAAATCTCAGACGACGACTGGGACGCGGGTATGCGCGCAGTGCCGCCCCAGGAGCCGCAGTGGAGCGCGCCCACCTACGTCGGGCCGCGCCGACACCGTCCCGCAGCCGGCGGCTCAGACCGGCCGAGCGCACCGCGGCAAGGTGCCCAGACCAGTAACCGGGAGCTGCTGACGTCCAGCCGGACGATGGCCATCGCCAGCCTGGCCAGCCGGGTTACCGGCTTCCTGCGCAGCGTCGTGCTCGCGGCCGCGCTCGGCACCGGCTTGGTGGCGGACGCCTACAACGGCGCAAACAGCTTTCCGAACATGGTCTACGAGCTGCTCCTCGGCGGGGTGCTGTCGAGCGTGCTGATTCCCCTCCTCGTGAACGCCCAGGAGCACGACGCCGATCACGGTGAGGCCTATACGCAGCGACTGCTGTCGCTGGCGACAGTGGCACTCGGAGCGGCCACCTTGCTTGCGGCGGCCTCGGCGCCGGCGATCGCCGCGGCGTTCGTGTCCGATTCAGCGCAGCGTGACCTGACCAGCTCCTTCGCCACCTTGCTGCTGCCCGAGATCTTTTTCTATGGCCTTGGCGCGATGTTCACCGCGATTCTGAACATCCGCCAGGTGTACGGCCCCGGGGCGTGGGCGCCAGTGCTGAACAACCTGGTCACGATCGCCGCTGTTGGGGTGTTCGTGGCATTGCCGGGGCCAGCGACACTCAACCCCGCCAACATGACGACGGCCCAGGTGTTGGTCCTCGGCGTGGGCACGACCGTGGGCATCGTGGCGCAGGCCGTCGTGCTGCTGCCGGCGCTGCGCCGGGCGGGCTTCAGATGGAGGTGGCGGTTCCGCGCCGCGGGCCACGAAACGGGCGCGATGAAGGAGGCCGGCACCCTCACCGGGTGGGTGATCGGCTATGTGGCGGCCAGCCAAGTCGGCGTATTCGTCATCGTCCGCGTCGCGTTCGGCCACAACGGGGTCACGACGTTCACCTACGCGGACCTGCTGTTCCAGGTGCCCTACGGCATCCTCGGGGTGTCCCTGCTGACCGCGCTGATGCCCCGAATGTCACGCGCCGCGGCCCGAGGTGAGACGTCGGCGGTCATCGATGACCTGTCGCTCGGGGCCCGGCTGTCGGCCGTGGTACTGCTGCCCATCACCGCTGGACTTATCGCCCTCGGGCCAGCGTTGACCTCGGTGATCTTCGTCGGCCGTACCGATTTCGATCAGGCGCGCCACATCGGCGTGGTCGTCGCGATGTCGGCGTTCGGGCTGTTGCCGTTCGCGCTGGTGATGCTGCAGCTACGGGTGTTCTACGCGATGCGTGATGCTCGGACACCCACCCTGATCAACATCTGCATGGTCGCCGTCAAGGTGCTGCTCGTCCTCGCCGCGGCTGCGACCTTCGACGACGACCGGCACATTGTCGAGGCGCTCAACGTGTCGACCTCGCTGTCCTACGTGGTCGGCGCGGTCGTCGGTTACCTGCTGCTCACCCGCCGATTCGGGCGCCTCGGCTTCGCCGCCGTCGGACGGACGGTGCTGAGGATCAGCGTGCCGTCGATCCTCGGTGGATTGGCCGCCTGGGAGGTCGTCCGGTTGGCGACCGGCGGCTATGGCGAGAACCGAGGTGGGTCACTCGCCGGCCTGTTCGGCGGGGTCGTCGTCGGCGTCGTCGTGCTGGTGCTGGTCGCCTGGCGGATGCGCATACCCGAGGTGCGTCAGATCATGGCCACCGTGCGCGGCTGAACCGCGGCCCTCACCTGCGGGAATCGCGCGACGGCTGGGATCGTTAGCGCACACGACGAATGAGGAGAACCGTGACCAGCCCAGATATCGCCCAGCACCACAGCGTCATCGTCATCGGATCGGGTCCGGCCGGCTACACGGCAGGCCTCTACACCGCGCGGGCGGACCTGCTGCCTTTGCTGTTCGAGGGCAGCCAGTACGGCGGCGCGCTGATGACCACGACCGACGTCGAGAACTACCCCGGTTTCCCCGAGGGAATCATGGGTCCGGACCTGATGTTGGCGATCCGCGCCCAGACCGAGCGGTTCGGAGCCAAGATCGTCAGCGACGACGTCGATTCGGTCGACCTGGCCGGCCCGGTGAAAGTGGTACGCACGCACGGCGGCGAATACACCGCTGACGCCGTCGTGCTGGCGATGGGTTCGGCCTACCGCAAGCTTGGCATTCCGCGCGAGGACGAGCTGTCCGGGCACGGCGTCTCCTGGTGCGCGACATGCGACGGATTCTTCTTCCGTGGCAAGGACATCGCCGTCGTCGGCGGGGGCGACACCGCGATGGAAGAGGCCACCTTCCTGACCCGGTTCGCCAACACCGTTACCGTCGTCCATCGCCGCAACGCCCTGCGGGCGAGCCGCATCATGGTCGATCGAGCCGAGGCGAACGACAAGATCCGCTGGGCGTGGAACTCCGAGGTGGCCGCCATCACCGGCGACGGCACCGTCGAGGGCATCACCTTGCGCGACACGACGACCGGTGCCGAGCGGGAATTGGCCGTCGGCGGGCTGTTCATCGCGATCGGCCACGAGCCGCGCACCGAGCTCGTCAAGGGCCAGATCGACTTGGACGACGAGGGCTACATCCTCACCGAGGCCGGCTCGACGAGGACCAACGCGGCGGGCGTGTTCGCGGCGGGCGACGTCGTGGATCACACCTACCGGCAGGCGATCACCGCTGCGGGCACCGGCTGTCAGGCCGCCCTGGATGCCGAGCGGTACCTGTCCTCGCTCGCCGACGGCGCCTAGAGCAGCATGTCGGCCGGGGGCCGCGGCCGCCGTCGGCCGAGGGAATGCCAACCCGCGCCACCGCGTTGCGAGTAACTGCACCCGACGATCAGGAGACTTCCATGGGTCAGAACCTCAAGGCTGTCACGGACGCCAGCTTTGCCACCGACGTATTGCAGGCAGACGGCCCCGTGCTCGTCGACTTCTGGGCCGAGTGGTGCGGCCCGTGCCGCATGGTCGAGCCCGTCCTGGACGAGATCGCCAGTGAGCACTCCGACCAGATCACCATCGTCAAGGTGAACATCGACGAGAATCCCGGCATCGCCCGCGACTACCAGATCCTGTCGATCCCGACCATGTCGGTGTTCAACAAGGGCGAGATCGTCAAGTCGCTCGTGGGCGCCAGGCCCAAGGCGGCGCTGCTGAAGGACCTGTCCGACTTCATCGTCTGAGTCTAGAAATACACCGAAAACGCCCGCCCTGTCCCCTGAGGGTGGGCGTCTTTCGGTCTCTGCGCATGCTCGGCTGCGTCTTGGGGCACAATATTGGCGAGCATCGCCCGCCGTCCGATTAGTCCGCCCCGAGCCCGCCGCTCGGCCGCCCCCGGCCACCAGACACCGCGAGGATTCAGCGCCCATGCAGCCACTTCGTCGCGGCGCCGAAGGCGTTGCCGTCGCTGAGGTCCGGCGCATCCTGGCCGGGTTGGGCTTGCTGAGCAACACGAACCCGCTCACCGACTCGTATTTCGACGAGCCCACCGAACTCGCCATCCGGCACTTCCAACAGCGGCGCGGCATCAGCGTCGACGGCGCCGTCGGCCCCGAGACGTTCAGCGCACTCGCGGCGGCCCGGTGGCAACTCGGCGATCGCGTGCTCGCGCACAACGCCACCACCATGCTCGTCGGCGACGACGTCACCGCGCTGCAGACCCAGCTGCTCGAACTGGGCTACGACCTGGTCCGCGCTGACGGCATTTTCGGCCGGGGCACGGACGAGGCGCTGCGATCCTTTCAGCGCGAACAGGGCCTGGTGCCCGACGGGGTTTGCGGCCCCTCGACCTTGCGAGTGTTCAAGCAGTTGGGCCGCCGGGTGGTCGGCGGACGCCCACAGCTGCTGCGCGAGCAGGCCGCGGTCTGGGCCGCCGGTCCGCGACTGTTCGGCAAACGCATCGTCCTCGATCCCGGTCACGGCGGCGACGATCCCGGCGTCAGTCAGGACGGCATCTGCGAGGCGGACCTGGCATGGGATCTGGCCACTCGACTCGAGGGACGGCTGGCGGCTCTGGGTGTGACGACCTGGCTGACCCGAGGCCCGCACAACAGCCGTACCGACGAGGAACGTGCGCTCTTCGCCAACGACGTGCGCGCCGACCTGCTGCTGTCGTTGCACGTCGACGCCGCGCCGTCACCACTGGCTAACGGCGTGGCCAGCTACCACTACGGCGCGGGCGAATCGACCTCGACGATCGGTGAACAGTTGGCCGAGCTGGCGCAACGCGAACTGGTCGCCCGCACCGGACTGCTGAACGGCCGGGTGCACGGCAAGAGCTGGACGACGCTTCGGCTGACCCGAATGCCCGCCGTCCGGGTCGAGGTCGGCTACCTCAGTTCGCCGGTGGACCGGGCCCGACTACTCGACCCGTCGTTCCGTGACACCGTCGCCGAAGGACTGTTGGTCGCTGTGCAGCGGCTCTACCTACGCCAAGCGGACGACCCGCCGACCGGGGTCATGCGGATTCCGCTCGCGGGCTGACCTCGCGGTAGTCCTGCAGAAAGCTGCCGATCCGACCGATCGCCTCGCTGAGGTCATCGGCGCGCGGCAGCGTGACGATGCGCAAGTGATCGGGAGCAGGCCAGTTGAACCCGGTGCCCTGAACGACCAGCACATGCTGCTGGCGAAGCAGGTCGAGCACGAACTGCTGGTCGTCAACGATGGGGTACCGATCCGGATCGAGGCGTGGGAAGACATACAGCGCACCCCGTGGCTGCACGCACGTGACGCCCGGGATCGCGTCCAACGCCGTCATCGCGGCATCACGTTGTTCGTGCAGCCGCCCGCCGGGGAGCACTAGGTCGTGAATGCTCTGCCGGCCACCCAGCGCAGTCTGGATCGCGTGCTGAGCCGGAACGTTGGCACATAGCCGCATATTGGCCAGCACCGCGATCCCTTCGAGGTAGCTCGCGGCATGCCGCTTCGGACCGCTGACCATCAGCCAGGCCGAGCGGAAGCCGGCTAACCGGTACGCCTTCGACAGCCCGTTGAACGTAAGCGTGAACAGATCCGGTGCGATGCCCGCGAACGGGGTGTGCGTGGCGTCGTCGTAAAGGATCTTGTCGTAGATCTCGTCGGCCAGCACGACGAGACCGTGCTCGCGGGCTAGTTCGGCAAGTTTCTCTAGTATCTCTGTGGGATACACAGCGCCGGTCGGATTATTTGGGTTGATCACGACGATTGCCTTGCTGCGCGGGGAAATCTTGCTGGCCAGGTCGTCGAGATCGGGTTGCCAGCTAGCAGATTCGTCGCACAGATAGTGCACCGGATTGCCGCCGGCAAGTGACGTCGCCGCAGTCCATAACGGGTAGTCCGGGGCCGGGATTAGCACCTCGTCGCCGTCGTCGAGCATGGCTTGCAGCGACATCGTGATCAGCTCGCTGACCCCGTTGCCGAGCCACACGTCGTCGACCGTGACTGCGCCGATGCCTCGCTCCTGGTAGTGCTGGACAATCGCGGTGCGAGCCGACAACAGCCCCTGCGAGTCGGAGTACCCCTGCGACACCGGCAGATTGCGGATGACATCCACGAGGATCTCGTCCGGCGCGTCGAAGCCGAACGCCCCCGGGTTGCCGATGTTGAGCTTGATGATTCGGCGGCCCTCATCCTCGAGCCGCTTGGCTTCCACGAGCACCGGGCCGCGGATGTCGTAACAGACGTTGGTCAGCTTCCTCGACTGCCGCAGATCCACCTCGTCAGCCTGACACACGGACGCATTGGCACGGCAACGCATTACCGGCGCGCGATGATGCCGGCATGGAGTTGCGTGACGCGATCCTCCGCCGTCGAATGGTGCGGGCCTATGACCGGACGAGGCCGGTGCCCCGCGACCAGCTCGAGCTGCTACTGGAGCTGGCGACGCATGCGCCGTCCGCAGGCTTCAGCCAGGGCTGGCAGTTCCTCGTGCTGGACGACGCGGGCTCGGTCGACCACTTCTGGCAGGCGAGCACCGAGGCGGACGCCTTCGATGGCCGGTGGTTGGCCGGCATGCGATCCGCGCCCGTGGTCATCGTCGCGTTTTCCGACAAGGAGGCTTATCTCGACCGGTACGCCGAGCCGGACAAAGGCTGGACGGACCGCGACGAGGGCCGGTGGCCGGTGCCGTACTGGCACATCGACACCGGGATGGCCTGTCTGCTGGTGCTACTCGGTGCGGTGGAGGCGCGGTTGGCGGCCTGCTTCTTCGGCATCCCCGCAAGCCGCTGGGATGCGCTGCGTGCGGCCTTCGCGGTGCCCGAGCGGCTCACCCCGATCGGGGCGATCAGCGTGGGCCATGGGGCAGAGGATCAGCGCTCGCCCTCTCTGCGCCGTGGCCGTCGCCCGGTGGCCGACGTGGTGAACTACGGCTCGTTCTGAGCCTTGGTGTCCCGTCGGGTCGCCAGCTGGGGCGCGATGACCGCCACGATTCGTTCGAGGTCGTCCACCGAGGCGAACTCGACAGTGACCTTGCCTTTGCGCCGGCCGAGCTCTACGTGCACCGGGGTGTCGAGGGCGTCGGAGAGCTTGTCCGCGAGCTCGGTCAGGCCGGGCGCAGTGATCCGCCGGATTGGGGTGCGCCGCGGATGGTGGCGGTCCGCGTCCTCATGGGCGGCCACCGCTACTTGCTCCTCGGTCGCACGCACCGACAGACCTTCGGCGACGATGCGACTGGCCAGCTCCTCCTGCCGATCGGGGTGCTCGAGCGCGAGCAGGGCGCGGGCATGACCTGCTGACAGCACGCCGGCGGCGACTCGGCGCTGCACTGGCACCGGCAGGTTCAGCAGCCGGATCGTGTTGGTGACCTGCGACCGGCTCCGCCCGATGCGTCGCGCCAGCTCCTCATGGGTGGTTCCGAACTCCTCGAGCAGCTGCTGATAGGCGGCGGCTTCCTCCAGCGGATTCAGGGCGGCACGGTGGATGTTCTCGAGCAAAGCATCCCGGAGCATCGCGTCGTCCTCGGTGGCCCGGATGATCGCGGGTATCCGATCCAGGCCCGCAGCCGCGGCGGCGCGCAGCCGCCGCTCGCCCATCACCAGTTCATAGCCATCGCCGTCGGCGCGGACGACCACTGGCTGCAACACGCCGAACTCCCGGATCGAGTAGCTCAGCTCGGCCAACGCCTCCTCGTCGAACGCCCGTCTGGGCTGGCGGGGGTTAGCGCGGATCGCCGACACGTCGATCTCGGCAAACTGCGCGCCGGGAACGTGCCGCGGCCCATCGGCATCGCTCGGCACGGTCGGATCCGCGAATTGGGTTGGCGGCGGCGCCGTGGGAATCAGCGCGCCCAACCCGCGTCCGAGCCCGCCGCGACGTACCTTGCTCACTGCGTCTCCTCCACCAGATCCGACCCGTTGCGTCCTCGCTCGGCCAACTCCCGGGCCGCCTGCAGATAGCCGACGGCCCCCCGAGACCCAGCGTCGTAAGTCATCACGGTCTGTCCGTAGCCGGGCGCCTCGGAGACCCGGACATTGCGTGGAATGACCGCGTCGATAACCAAGCCGCCGAAGTGGCGGCGCACCTCGTCGGCCACCTGGTCGGCCAGCCGGGTGCGGCTGTCGTACATCGTCAGCAGCACGGTGCTGACCGTCAGCGCCTTGTTCAGATAGGCCTGCACCATCTCGACGGTGCGCAGGAGCTGGGCAAGTCCTTCGAGTGCGTAGTACTCGCACTGGATCGGGATGAGTGCCTCGCGCGCCGCCACCAGCGCGTTGAGCGTCAACAGGCCGAGTGAGGGCGGGCAGTCGATCAGGATGTAGTCGGGCGCAGGGTCGCTCGGTGTGAACCCCGCCAGGTAGCTGGCGACCGCGCGCTGGAGTCGGTATTCGCGGGCCACCTGCGAGCTCAGTTCCAGCTCGGCACCAGCGAGGTCGATCGTCGCCGGCGCGCAGAACAGGGTGGTGGCGGCGATCTCGACCGGCACGATCACCTCGGCCAGCGGGCGGTCCGCGAGCAAGACGTCGTACACCGACGCAATGCCAACCGGATGCTCGATGCCTAGCGCCGTGGAGGCGTTGCCCTGTGGATCGAGATCGATGACGAGCACCCGCACACCGTGCAGAGCCAGGGCTGCCGCTAGGTTGACGGCACTAGTGGTCTTGCCGACTCCGCCCTTCTGGTTGGCGACGGTCATCACCCGAGTTCGGGGCGGAGTCGGCCAGGTCTCCTGGCGGACGTTCAAAGTGTGGACGGCTTGCAGCGCTTCGCGAGCAATCGGTGTATCGAACTCAGTTTCACGTGAAACATCGTCCGATCGGGTTTCACGGGAAACATCGTGCAAGCTTGGGGTCGGCTCCCTAATCATGCGTGACGCCCGAATAGAGCGCGACGACGGATCACCACGACGGTCGCGGGTGCGTGCACCAGGCCCTCCCCACACCGGACAATTTCGGCATTCTCCCCGCCGAGCGCGCGCACCTCGGTCCGGGAATCCTCGACCTCATCTGCGGCCCGCGCGCCCTTCATGGCGAGCAGCGTGCCACCCTCCGCTAACAATGGGAGGCACCATCTCACCAACTGCCCTAGCGGCGCTACCGCTCGGGCGGTGACCCAGCGCCCGCCGCCCACCTTCGATAAGACATCGGCGTCTTCTGCTCGGCCACGCACCACCCGAACCTGATCGTCAAGCCCGAGTAGGTCCACCGTCTCGGCGAGGAACGTCACGCGGCGCTGCAGGGGCTCCACCAGGTCGACGCGCAGATCCGGCCGGCGACAAGCAAGCACCAGACCGGGTAGCCCCGCCCCGCTGCCGACGTCGACGACCCGCGCACCGTCGGGCACCAGGTCTGCGACCACCGCACAGTTGAGCAGGTGCCGATCCCAGAGCCGAGCCAGCTCACGTGGACCGATCAGGCCGCGGGTGATGCCTGCCGTCGCGAGTTGGTCGGCTAGCCGGACCGCCAACGGCAGCCGGTCACCGAACAGCCGCCGCGCGACCGGAGACAGCCCCGGGTCGGTCACTGATCGGGCAGCACAACCACTCGGCGCTGCGGCTCGTCACCTTCGGACTCACTTCGGACCCCGTCGATGGAGGAGATCACATCGTGCACGACCTTGCGCTCAAACGGATTCATCGGCGCCAGCCGAACGGGTTCGCCGGCGTCGAGAACGGTGCGAGCGGTCTTGGCTGCAAGAGCCCCGAGCTCGTTGCGACGGGCCTGGCGATGACCGCTCACGTCCAGCATGAGCCGGCTCCGTTCGCCCGTTTTCTGCTGCACGGCGAGCCGGGTTAGCTCCTGTAGCGCGTCGAGGGTTTCACCTTGCGCGCCAACCAATGCCTGCAGATCGGTACCCACGATCGCAACGACAGCGCGGTCGTTTTCCACGTCGAGGTCGATATCGCCGTCATAGTCGATGATGTCGAGCAGTCGCTCGAGGTAGTCCGCGGCGATGTCACCCTCCCGCACAAGCAGCTCGGCCTGGGTCAGGCCGGCGCCGTGGTCCTCGTTCAACTCAGCCGCCGGCGGATCGACAGCCTCGGTGGTCTGTTCGGTGTGCACGTCGGTCTCGCTCATGGGGAATCGGAGCATCCTTTCCCGGGTGACTAGGGCGCAGCGCGGGCGATGCCCAGCGTCAGCGGCGCTTCTTGGACTGACTGGGGCGTTTGCTGGCTGGGCGTCCGCCGCCACTGGGACGATTGGGGCGCTGGCCCGGGCGGGGGGTAGTCGATCTGGGTGCGACCCCGTTGCTGCTGGCGCGTCCCGACGCATTCCCCGACGACCCGGCGCCGTCGGCAGGATCGGAGTTAACGTCATTGACCACCCGACGGTCCCGCACCGGTTTCTGCCCAGGCCGGGGCGCCAGCGTGCGGCCTACTTCGCCGATCGGCGGCTCTTCCTTTGGCACGTGCGGGTGGAACTTGTTCACGTAGAGCTGCTGGCCCATTGTCCAGACGTTGCTGGTGAACCAGTACAGCAGGACGCCGAGGGGAAAGAACAGGCCGGACCCGAGCACCGAAAGCGGGATGAAATAGAGCATGATGCGCTGAACGGTGGCGGCGGTACCGACGGGGGCGGTGATGGCTGCGCGCTTGACCAGCAGTTGGGTGTAAAACGTGGCCGCCGCGCTGATCAGCACCAGCAAGAGCGTCACGATCCGGGTCGTCGTGAGATCGCCGCCAAGTTGGTCGATTCTGGCGGCGCCGTCGCGCAGCGACCCGGCGAGCGGGGCGCCGTTGAAGAGTTTGGCGTCAGCCGCGCTGCACGTCTGCTTCGCGGTAAAGGTGTAGAGCGACAGCTTCGGGTCGGCGAAGCTCTGGGTGCGGCACAGTGCGACCGAGTTCGACAAATGGCGCAGTACGTGGAACAGCGAGATGAACACCGGGATTTGCAGCACCAGGGGCAGGCACCCGGCAATCGGGTTGAAGCCTTCTTCCTGCTGCAGTTTCATCATCTCGCGCTGCTGAGCTTGCCGGTCGTTCTTGTACTTCTCCCGGATGGCGGTCAGCCTGGGTTGCATTTCCTGCATATGCCGCTGGGATTTGATTTGTTTGACAAAGAACCGGAACAGCAGCATGCGCGCGGTGATCACCAGGAAGACGATCGACAGCGCCCAGTTCAAGCCGCTGTCTTCGTCGAGGCCGATAAAGGAGAACAACTGGTGCCAGCGCAGTAACACCCACGAGACGGCGGTGTAGAGGAAGTCGAGGGACAACGCGTTCTCCTAGGCGGTCGGCCGCGCGGGCCGAAGTTGGTGCGAAGTTGGTCGGGGTGCGGCAGTGCGGCGCGCGGCGTCAGTCGCTGGCGCAACGAGCGACGGGACCGGGTCGTGCCCGCCGCGGTGCCACGGGTGACAGCGCAGAAGTCGCCGCAGGCCCAGGTAGCCACCCCGGGTCGCGCCGAATCGGGTGATGGCCTCGGCGGTGTAAGCGCTACACGATGGGGTGTATCGACACGACGGCGGCCGCCAAGAACTGACCAATACCTGCCACCCCCGGATTAGGGTCAGCGCGATCCGCGCCGAGCCGCTCACGTCCGCACCACGTTCACGACCCGCGCTAACGCGGCGTCCAGATCAGAGCCGAGACGTTGTGAGGTCGCCGTCGCCGCGTCGGGCAAGGCGCGCACAACCGTCCCGCTACGTGCAGGCAGCGCGCTCAGACGTGGGGCTAGTTGGGCCCGCAGCCGGCGGCTGACCCGATGCCGGATCACGCTGCCGCCGACTGACCGGCCGACGACGAGCCCGACCAGGGCCGGCCGGATGTCGGCGGACAGTGAACTGAGGTGATGCACGACGACCGTTCCACGCGACGTTCGGCGGCCGGCACGCACGACGGCGGTCACGTCAGCGAAGCGGCGCATCCGGTTGGCAGAAGGGAGCACCGGGCGGTAGTTGTCGGCCGGGCCGGTCAGGCCGACAACTCGTTGCGGCCTTTGCGGCGGCGGGCGGCGAGGATCGCACGACCGGCGCGGGTGCGCATCCGCAGCCGGAAGCCATGCGTCTTGGCACGCCGGCGGTTGTTCGGCTGGAAAGTCCGCTTGCTCACGGTCAGACTCCATTAATCAGCGGGCCGGCACCTCGCAGGAGGCGCCGGATCGAATGTCTCGGCTCACGAAACGTGCCGCCACCGGATCTGGACAGGGCGCCACGTCGAGAACACATTCAGGCGATCCTGGCCACGCGCGTGAGGCCGCGCGATACCCGGGATCGCTTCTACGGTACGGATCACCCAGGACTCCGGTCAAACCCGCGCGGGTGGCCAACGGACCACCGTAGCGTGGCGGCCTGCTCGTAGCAGGTTGGCACGCCCCGACACGCCGGTCTCCAGTGGCAGCGCGTCGGTGTCGCTGTTAGGTTCTGCACTCGCGCCTCCGACGCCGGTCGGGACGGTTCAACTAGTCGGCCAGCTCGATCCGCACCTGCCACCTGTGTACCTCCGGGGTACACAGCCTGTGGACAACGTTGTGGATCGAGCGATTGACGACCTCAGAATGGGGGTTATAGCGGTCGGCCGAGGGCTCACAGCGACACACTGACGGACGCAAGACCGGGAGTGGACCACAACTCGTGGACAACAGCACCGACCTCACCGACGTCTGGCGTCGCGCCGTCAGCCGCTTCGACGACACCACTACCCGGCCACACCACAAAGCGTGGATCGGGCTGACCCGGCCGCTCGGCCTGGTCGAGGACACTGCGTTGCTTGCCGCGCCTAACGAATTCGCCAAGGACTACCTCGAGAACCGACTCCGCCCGATGATCGCTTCGGCACTCTCGGAAGAGCTGGGCCGGGAGATCCGAGTCGCGGTCACCGTCCAGCATCCCGACGAGCAGGCTGAGGCCGACGCGTTCGAGGAGGACGACCCGTTTACCGGTGGTGGCCGGATCGGTGCCCACCAAGATGGCCGGCTGGATGTCCGCCCGGACGGACGGCTCGACACCGCCGCCCACTTCGACGACTGGACCACGACCCTTCGACCGGCCCCGCAGCAGGGGTTGTATTCCGCCGATCGCCGCGGGTCGGCGCTCAACGACCGAGACGCCCGGTTGAATCCGAAGTACATGTTCGAGACATTCGTCATCGGCTCGAGTAATCGATTCACCCATGCCGCTGCAGTCGCCGTGGCCGAGGCGCCGGCCAAGGCCTACAACCCGCTGTTCATTTACGGCGATTCGGGACTGGGCAAGACTCACCTATTACACGCGATCGGCCATTACGCGCAGCGGCTATTTCCAGGCCTAAGAGTGCGCTACGTCAGCAGTGAAGAATTCACCAACGATTTCATCAACTCGCTGCGTGATGACAAAATGCAGGCCTTCCAGAACCGCTACCGTTCCGTCGACTTGCTGTTGATCGACGATATCCAGTTCTTGGAACGCGCCGAGCGCACCCAAGAGGAGTTCTTTCACACTTTCAACACGCTGCACAACGCGAACAAGCAGATCGTGATCAGCTCCGACCGGCCGCCCCGGCAGCTGTCCACACTGGAAGACCGGCTGCGTACCCGGTTCGAGTGGGGGCTGATCACCGACGTCCAGGCGCCTGACCTCGAGACCCGAATTGCGATCCTGCGCAAAAAAGCCGCCCAGGAGGGCATGAACCCGCCTCCTGAGGTGCTCGAGTTCATCGCCACAAAGATCCAAAGCAACATCCGCGAACTCGAGGGTGCCCTGATCCGAGTCACCGCCTTCGCCAGTCTCAACAAGCAAGACGTCGAGATGCAGCTGGCCGAGATCGTCCTCAAGGATCTGATCAGCGAATCTGACGGCCCCGAGATCACCGCCGCGGTCATCATGGCGGTCATCGCCGAGTACTTCTCGGTGTCCCTGGACGATCTGACCAGTAGCTCGCGTAGCCGAGTGCTCGTGCAGGCACGCCAAATCGCGATGTACCTCTGCCGCGAACTGACCGAGTTGTCGCTGCCCAAAATTGGTCAGACATTCGGCGGCCGCGACCACACCACCGTCATGCACGCCGACCGCAAGATTCGGTCGCTGATGGCTGAGCGGATGAGCGTGTTCAACCAGATCACCGAACTGACCAGCCGTATCAAGGCCCGGGCACGTTCGTGAGCGCCGATACACACACTGTGGGCAGCGCTGTGGACATCGCCTTAGGTCGTGTGGACGAGCCCGCACCGACAAGTTGTGCTCCACCGGACCCAGGTTCGAGCGGGACACAGCGCCGGCGCGTCGTCCACAGTCAGACCCGCCGTGTTTACCGGGCTAGGGCAGGTTATCCACCATGTCCACAGCAGTGACGACGACAGACGATGATCTCTCTTACCAATGGCAAACGACAACAACACCCAGTAGCCCCGATCTGGGGACAGCCACCACCGCACGAAAAGAGGACGCATGAAGTTTCGGGTCGAACGCGACGCGCTCGCCGACGCGGTGGCGTGGGCGGCCCGCAGTCTCTCGGCGCGCCCGACGATCCCAGTGCTTGCTGGCCTACTGCTCGAGGTGGCCGAGAGGGACTCGGGTACCGTCTTGTCGCTGTCTGGTTTCGACCTCGAGGCGTCCACCCAGGTCGACCTCGACGTGGCCGCCGGGTCTCCCGGGTCCGCACTGGTCTCCGGCCGGCTGCTCGCCGACATCAGCCGTGCGCTGCCGCCCCACCCAGTTGAGGTCGCCGTTGACGGCTCCCGGCTGACGATCTCGTGTGGGTCGGCCCGGTTCACTTTGCCGACTATGCCGGTCGAGGACTACCCCACCTTGCCGACCATGCCGTCGACGGCCGGCACCGTCGACAGCACGGCGTTCGCCACCGCAGTGGCACAGGTGGCGATCGCCGCGGGCCGCGACGACACGCTGCCGATGCTGACGGGGGTCCGGTTGGAGCTTGACGGCAGCCGGCTCACCCTTGCGGCCACCGACCGGTACCGGCTGGCTGTCCGCGAACTGGATTGGACGCCCGGCGCGGCCCCGGCCAGCGTGCAGGTGCTAGTACCGGCCCGGGCGCTCGCCGATGCGGCGAAGAGCCTGTCGCACAGCGAGGTGATGACGATCGCGCTGTCAACGTCCGGTGAGGCGAGTTCGGGCGGCATCATCGGCTTCTCCGGTAGTAGCGGGGGACGGGCCAGCCGCACGACCACCCGACTACTCGACGCGCAGTTCCCGCCGTACCGCACGATCGTGCCCACCGAGTGGGCGGCCACAGCCGACGTCGCTGTTCCTGCGCTGGTTGAGGCAGTCAAACGCGTCGCATTGGTTGCCGACCGCGGCACCCCGGTGAAACTCGAGTTCGCCGAGGGTGGCGTTGGCCTCTCGGCCGGAGGTGAGGACGAGGGGCGCGCCGAGGAACAGCTCGAGGTCGCCTTCGAGGGCGATCCACTGACGACGGCGTTCAATCCGCAGTTCCTGCTCGATGGTCTGGGCGCACTCGACACGCCCAATGCGCGGATGATGTTCACCTCGACGAACAAACCGGTGCTGCTGCGCGCTGCCACTGCAGAGCGGGTCGACAACGACTACACATACGTCATGATGCCGGTCCGACTACCCGGATAAGCGTGTACGTCCGTCACCTGTCGGTCGCCGACTTCCGCAGCTGGCCGCACGCCGAGCTGATGCTCGAGCCCGGCCCGGCGGTGCTTGTCGGCCCGAATGGGCAAGGCAAGACCAATCTGGTCGAGGCGCTGGGCTATCTCGCCACCCTGAACAGCCACCGGGTACCGGCCGATGCTCCGCTCGTGCGGATCGGTGCCGAGCGCGCCGTCGCGCGGGCCGCCGTGGTGTCCGAGGGCCGTGAATTGCGGGTCGAGGTTGAGATCACCCCCGGCCGCGCCAACAAGGCGAAGCTCAACGGCGCGCCGGTGCCGCGGCCCCGCGACGTGCTCGGTGCACTGCGTGCAGTGCTGTTCGCGCCAGAAGACTTGGCGATCGTTCGCGGCGATCCCGCCGAGCGACGCCGTTTTTTCGATGAGCTGGCGGTGGCGCGTAGTCCCCGGCTGGCCGGCGTCCGCGCCGACTACGACCGGGTGCTCAAACAGCGGGCGGCACTGCTGAAGTCCTCCGGCGCCGCCCGGCGTGGCGGCGGGGTAGGCGAACTGTTGACGTTGGACGTGTGGGATGGGCATATCGCCTCGCACGGCGCTCAACTGCTTGCCGCGAGGCTTGCCGCCCTGGATGCCTTGCGTCCCCACGCGGCCGCCGCGTACGCCGCCGTGGCGCCGGAGAGTGCCGTGCTGCGCCTGGACTACGTGAGCTCACTGGCTGACGGCCTGCCCGACGATCACCACCCCGCGGTGCTGGAGGCAGCGCTACTCGCCGAACTCGCCCGACTGCGCCCGCAGGAACTCGACCGGGGCGTGAACCTCGTCGGGCCGCACCGCGACGACGTCGAGCTACGGCTTGGCGACCTGCTGGTGCGTGGTTACGCCAGCCACGGCGAATCATGGTCCACCGCGCTTGCCCTGCGGCTCGGCTGCTTCGAGCTGCTTCGCGACGACTTCCCTACCGGCGGGTCACCGGTGCTGATTCTCGATGATGTCTTCGCCGAGTTGGACACTGGGCGGCGTGACCAGCTGGCACTCGTGGCGGGAAAAGCCGAGCAGGTCGTGATCACCGCTGCGGTGGCCTCCGACGTGCCCGACCAGCTGCACGGTGCACGGTTTGACGTGTTCGATGGTCAGGTGCGCCGTGTCGTCTGACCACGGTGATCACCGGCAGGACGCGACTACTGAGACAGCTGGCTCCTCTGGTGAAGGGGAGCCGTCAGGTCGTGACCTGGCCCGGGCTGCCCTGGCGTCCGCGCAGCGGATGAACCGGGCCCAGCCGCGTCCTGGCCGCGATGCCCGGCGACGGGCGCAGACCCGGCAGGCCAACCTGCGCCGCGGGGGGTACTCCGGGGCGCATCCGGACGAGCGAGACCCACGCCCGGCCGGTGAGATCATGGCGGCGCTGTTCGCCGAGCGCGGCTGGCAACAGCCGCTCGCTCAGGCCCGAGTGTTTGCCGACTGGGCTGGATTGGTCGGTGCCGAACTCGCTGGCCGATGTTCGCCGGTGTCGCTGGCCGACGGGGAGCTGCGGGTCGCGGCCGAGTCGACGGCGTGGGCCACTCAATTGCGGATGCTGACTGGGACGCTGCTCGCCCGCCTGGCTGCCGAACTGGGCCCCACCGTGGTCACCCGCATGCACGTCACCGGCCCAGTCGCGCCGAGCTGGCGATTTGGGCCGCGCGCGGTCCGGGGCGCCCGCGGCCCCCGCGACACCTATGGCTGACTCGCTAGGTGCATTCGAGTGAGAACTCCCGCCTACCCAGCGACCGCGCAGCTGCCCAGCTGGCTCGATATTCTGCCGCCGCTGCGAGTCGAGGTGTGGCGCACCGACCTGGTCCGCATAGCACAAAGGCTGGACCCGGCTCGACTCGCGTACGGCCCGCTGAGCCCCTGACCCCACGAGTGCGTGGGCTCCCTGCCGCCAGCACCCCGCGGGGCGCAGCGTCCAAATCAGGCGCGTTGCACGCGGGGTACCGGTCGCTCATGCACTAGACTGGACACGACAACGGGTCGGTTCCGATAAGCGTCGCGTGCGCGCACGAGACGGGTCGGAACCGCCCCGCTCGCTGGTCAAGACCTCGACGATAGCCAGCCGGCGCCCAGGGGCATCGCTGGCGAGAAGGAGCTTTCCACCGTGGCGATGCCGAGCAGCAGCGACGCCGGTGCGAACCGGCCGCGGAACGGAAGTCAGATCCGGCCAAGCCAGATCCGGCGGTCGGGCGGACAGCGCTACGACGCCAACTCGATCCAGGTTCTCGAGGGTCTCGAGGCGGTCCGCAAGCGTCCCAGCATGTACATCGGTTCCACCGCCGAGCGGGGTCTTCATCACCTGGTGTGGGAGGTCGTCGACAACGCCGTCGACGAGGCGCTGGCCGGTTATTGCGACCGGATCGAGGTGACCCTGCTCGCCGACGGCGGCGTGCGGGTCGCCGACAACGGCCGCGGCATGCCTGTCGACATGCACCCCACCCAGAAGAAGCCCACCGTCGAGGTCATCTTGACCGTGCTGCACGCCGGCGGGAAGTTCGACGGCAAGGCATACGCGGTATCCGGCGGCCTGCACGGCGTCGGCATCTCGGTGGTCAACGCGTTGTCCCACCGGCTCGAGGTCGAGATCGACAAGGACGGCTACCACTGGTATCAGCCGTATGCGCAGCAGAAACCGGCCGCACCGCTGCAGCGCGACGAGCGGACGCGGCGGACGGGCACCACGGTCACGTTTTGGGCCGACCCCACGATCTTCGAGACCACGGTCTACTCCTTCGAGACGATCAGCCGGCGGCTGCAGGAGATGGCGTTCCTGAACAAGGGCCTGACCATCGTGTTGCGCGACGAACGCACCGACCTGGTGGTCGCAGAGGACGACAACACGGCCGCTGCCGCCAAACCCGAGGCGGCACCGGTCAAGGAGGTCACCTACCACTACGCCGGTGGCATCGCCGATTTCGTCCGGCACCTGAACGCGACGAAGAACCCGATCCACAAGTCGGTGATCTCCTTCGGCGAGGAAAACCGCGAGGGCACCACCCGGATGTCGGTCGAGATCGCGATGCAGTGGAACGAGGCGTACTCCGAGAGCGTCTACACCTTCGCTAACACGATCAACACCCACGAGGGCGGCACCCACGAGGAGGGCTTCCGGGCCGCGCTCACTGGCGTGGTCAACAAGTGGGGCATCGACAAGAAGATCATCAAGGAGAACGACCGACTGACCGGCGACGACATCCGCGAGGGGCTCGCCGCGATCGTGTCGATCAAGCTGGGTGAACCGCAGTTCGAAGGCCAGACCAAGACCAAGCTGGGCAACTCCGAGGCACGCTCGTTCGTGCAGAAGGTCTGCAACGACCGGGTGGCCGACTGGCTCGAGCGCAACCCCGGCGAGGCCAAGACGATCGTCACCAAGGCGAGCCAAGCCGCCCGCGCCCGCAAAGCCGCGCAGCAGGCCCGCAAGCTGGCCCGCAAGAACGCGCTAGACACGATGGGGATGCCCGGCAAGCTTTCGGACTGCCGCTCCACCGACCCGACGGTCAGCGAGCTCTACATCGTCGAGGGCGACTCGGCCGGCGGCTCGGCGAAGTCCTGCCGTGACTCGATGTTCCAGGCAATCCTGCCGATCCGTGGGAAGATCATCAATGTCGAGAAGGCGCGCATCGACCGGGTGCTGAAGAACAACGAGGTGCAGTCGCTGATCACCGCGCTGGGCACCGGCATCCACGACGACTTCGATATCAGCAAGCTGCGATACCACAAGATCGTGCTGATGGCCGACGCCGACGTCGACGGCCAGCACATCACCACCCTGCTGCTCACCCTGCTGTTCCGGTTTATGCGCCCGCTGATTGAGGCCGGCCATGTCTACCTCGCCGCGCCGCCGCTCTACAAGATCAAGTGGTCGAAGGGTGAGCCCGGCTACGCCTACTCCGACCGCGAGCGGGACGGGCTGATCCAGGCCGGGCTGGAGGCCGGTCGGCGGCTACCGAAGGAAGACGCGACGGCCCGGTACAAGGGCCTGGGCGAGATGAACGCCAAAGAACTGTGGGAGACGACGATGGACCCAGCGCACCGCATCCTGCGCCTGGTCACCCTGGACGATGCGGCCACGGCTGATGAGTTGTTCAGCGTCCTGATGGGGGAGGACGTCGAGGCCCGGCGCTCGTTCATCGTCCGCAACGCTCGCGACGTCCGGTTCCTTGACATCTGACATTGATCGAAAGGTAAGCGGTGACTGACGTAACCGAGCCGCCCGGCGGAACCTTCGACCGGATCGAACCGGTCGACATCCAGACCGAGATGCAGCGTAGCTACATCGACTACGCGATGTCGGTGATCGTCGGTCGCGCCCTGCCCGATGTGCGAGACGGGCTCAAACCGGTGCACCGCAAGATCCTCTACGGCATGTACGACTCGGGATTCCGGCCCGATCGCAACTATGTCAAGTGTGGTCGCGTCGTCGGTGACGTGATGGGCAACTACCACCCGCACGGTGACTCGGCGCTCTACGACGCCCTGGTGCGGATGGCCCAGCCATGGTCGCTGCGCTACCCGATGATCGACCCGCAGGGCAACTTCGGCTCGCCGGGCAACGACCCGGCGGCGGCCTACCGCTACACCGAGTGCCGGCTCCAGCAGCTCGCGATGGCCATGCTCGCCGACATCGACAAGGACACCGTCGACTTCGTCCCGAACTACGCGGGTAACACCGTCGAGCCGGTGATCTTGCCCGCCCGGTTCCCGAACCTGCTGGTCAACGGCGCGGAGGGAATCGCGGTCGGCATGGCCACCCGCATTCCACCGCACAACCTGCGCGAGGTCGCCGCGGGCGTCGCCTGGGCACTCGACCACCCCGACGCCACGCCCGCCGAGCTGCTCGAAGAGCTGATCGGGCTGATAACCGGTCCGGACTTCCCGACCCGCGGGTTGATCGTGGGCCGCGACGGCATCGAGGACGCATATCGCACCGGCCGCGGTTCGATCCGGATGCGCGGTGTCGTGACGATCGAGGAAGACCTCAAGGGCCGCACCGTCCTGGTCGTCACCGAGCTGCCCTACCAGGTCAACCCCGACAACCTCGTCGAGTCGATCGCCCAGCTGGCCCGAGATGGCAAGGTCGCCGGCATCGCCGACATCAACGACGAGTCCTCCGACCGCATCGGCATGCGCATCGTCGTCACGCTCAAACGCGACGCGGTGGCCAAGGTGGTGCTGAACAACCTGTTCAAGCACACCCAGCTGCAGACCACGTTCGGCGCCAACATGCTCGCGATCGTCGACGGCGTGCCGCGAACCCTGCGCCTAGACCAGTTCGTCACGCACTATGTCGAGCACCAGATAGAGGTCATCGTCCGGCGGACTCGCTACCTGCTCAACGACGCCGAGAACCGCATCCACGTCCTGCGCGGACTGCTCAAGGCGCTCGATCAGCTCGACGCGGTCATCGCGCTGATCCGTGCCTCAGCCTCCGCGGACGCCGCACGTGGCGGTTTGATGGAACTGCTCGATATCGACCAGGTGCAGGCCACCGCGATCCTGGATATGCAGTTGCGCCGGCTGGCCGCGCTCGAGCGACAGCGGATCCTCGACGAGCACGACCGGATCGCCGCCGAGATCGAGGACTACAACGACATCCTGGCCAAGCCCGGCCGGCAGCGGCAGATCATCCGTGATGAGCTCGTTGAGATCGTCGACAAGCACGGCGACGAACGTCGGTCACGGCTAATTGCTCACGAGGGCGACGTGTCGAACGAGGACCTGATTGCCCAAGAGGACGTCGTCGTCACGATCACCCGCACGGGGTACGCCAAGCGCACCAAGACCGACCTGTACCGGGCGCAACGCCGCGGCGGCAAGGGGGTGCAAGGGGCGGCGCTGAAGACCGACGACCTTGTCGCGCACTTTTTCGTCACATCGACCCACGACTGGATCTTGTTCTTCACCAACAAGGGCCGGGTCTATCGGGCTAAGGCCTACGACCTGCCAGAGGCCAACCGCAACGCCCGCGGTCAGCACGTGGCCAACCTGCTTGCCTTCCAGCCGGATGAGACGATCGCCGAAGTCATCACGGTCAAGAACTACGAGGTTGCGCCGTATCTGGTGCTGGCCACCAAGTCCGGCCTGGTGAAAAAGACCAAGCTCACTGATTTCGACTCCAATCGCAGCGGCGGCATCGTCGCGATCAACTTGCGCGAGGACGACGAGCTGATCGACGCGTCGCTCATTTCAGCCGACGACGACCTGCTGCTGGTAAGCCGCCAGGCGATGTCGATTCGCTTCCGGGCCGACGACGAGGCGTTGCGCCCGATGGGACGCGCCACGTCCGGGGTGATCGGGATGCGATTCTCCGGTGCTGATGAGCTGTTGGCGATGGAGGTGGTGAACACCGACGTGGAGATGCTGGTGGCGACCGAGGGCGGATTCGCCAAGCGCACCCGGATCGATGAGTATCCCGTCCAAGGCCGCGGGGGCAAGGGCGTGCTTACGGCGCGTATCGTGTCCACCCGAGGTGGGTTGGTCGGCGCCGTCGCCGTCCGGCCCGAGGACGAGGTCTTCGCGATCACGTCCGACGGCGTGGTCATCCGCACTAAGGCTGCGGAGGTCCGCCGGGCACAGCGGCAGACTATGGGCGTGCGATTGATGAACCTGCCCCAGGGAGTCAACCTCGTCGCTATCGCCCGCAACGCCGACGAACCAGACGAGCAGGAGTGACGTATGTCGGAACCGCGCTACCCGAGCTATGGCGGCGCTGCCGTGGACGGATCCACGTCCACCGACGAACTGGGCGTGGACCGTGTGAGCGAGTTCACGCCCGAGCCGCGGGTCGACGGCACACTTGAAACTCCTGACCAGGGCGAGCGCTACACGTCCACCGACTGGTCCATTCCAGCCCACGGTGCCGGCCAGCCGCAGCCGGGACGACATGCACCCGCCGGCTACCCGGCCCCGAGTTATCCGGCGGATCCGTACCTGGGCACCCCGTACCCGCCGGCCGAGGCGTCACTTGCCACAGGCACCGCTTTCGGGGTGCCAGCACCGCTGGCCCCACCGGTCCCCGATACGTACTCCGGGGCCGAGACGGTGTCTGTCCCCAGGCTCAGTTCGCCCGACGAGCTCAGCGGCGCGACGATGCTTACCGTGCCGCCACCTCGAACCGGTCCGACGCCCGACCCGAACCCGCCCACGCCGCAGCCGTCCGGGCGCAGCGCCCGGGCACGCGGGCCGCGGCGGGCCCGGCTGCAGTTGCGTCACATCGATCCGTGGACGGTGCTCAAGTTCAGTTGCGTGCTGTCGATCGCGCTGTTTTTCGTCTGGCTGATCACGATCGGCGTGCTGTATGGCGTGCTGCAGGCCGCCGGCGTGATTAACAAGATCAACGACACGGTCACCACGATCAACGGCTCCGGCTCCGTCGATCCGGTCACCCCGGGCATCGTCTTCGGTGGCGCGGCCATCATCGGTGTCGTCAATATCATCTTGTTCATCGCGTTGTCGACAGTCGGGTCGATCATCTACAACTTGTGCGCCGACCTGGTGGGCGGCGTCGAGGTGACGCTGTCGGAGCGTGACTGACCGCGGTTTGGAGCGGGTTGGCCGCGGCCGGTAGGCTGACTCCTCGCGTTCCGGGGCCTGTAGCTCAGACGGTTAGAGCGCATCCCTGATAAGGATGAGGCCGGAGGTTCAAGTCCTCCCAGGCCCACTCGCGTCATGTCCCGGAACGGAGGCACTGGATGAAAAAGCCGGTTCTGCTCGTTGCAGTCGCAGCTGGTTTGCTCGCGGTGCTGCGCAAACGGCGTAGCACCCAGGTCGATGCCGAGCTGTGGCGGGAGGCCACCGCAGAGGATCGGAAGTAATCGCCCCGATCCCGGGGGACGTAGCTCAATTGGCAGAGCACCGCCTTTGCAAGGCGGGGGTTGGGCGTTCGAGTCGCCTCGTCTCCACATCTAGAGGTCCGGCGCTGCCGTGTGATGCTACGGGGCGCAGCCTATCCGATCCAATCGCGAGTCCAGATCGCGCGTCACGTCCCTATTGGTCCCCGTGCATCGCGGATGCTCGCCACCGGCTCCGCCGGCAACGCCGCGACGGCAACCAGGCCGGTTCCGCGCTGAGCTTGGGTGCGCTGCAGGTATCGGAAGGGCAGCGTCGCAGCCTGGACGGCAATGCCTGCCGAGCGTTTCGACGGCTGGAACGTGCGACCGCTGGCCGCCGTGAGCGCCTCGATCGAGATGCCGTTCGCCTTTGCCGCCGCGAGCCTCTTGGCGTCGATCCGGTTGCGCACGGCCTCCAGTGCATAGCCAAGCGGCCAGCCGTAGACGGTTATCTCGTCGACGAGCAGACCTGCCTCCGTGAGCCTGCTGTGCAGCTCGTCGGGGGAGTAGCGCCGGAAGTGGCCGGCGTGGGTGTCCATCGGCCCAAAACGGCCCTGAAACGCAGGCACGGACATGATGAGATGGCCGCCGGGGCGGATGAACGGAACCCACGCTGCGAGCGCGCCCTTGTCGTCGTCGATGTGCTCGAGCACCTCGAAAGCGCAGATCGCGTCGAAGGTCGAACCCTCGGGGACCGCCTCGTGGATGCCCTTGATCACTTTGCCACCGCGCGGCTCGATCCGGCCGGCCGCAACCCGGTATGACGTCTCGTCCGGCTCGACACCGAGGTAGTCGACCCGCCCGGCGAGCCGGGCGCCGAACGCACCCTGGCCACAGCCGATCTCGAGGACAGTGTGCGGGTTCAATCGGTCAATAACCCGCGACACGACGTCGTAGCGCAGCCAGGCGCGGATCGCCAGAGGTGGGTAGGGGACGGATGTTCGTGCGCGTGTGATCCCGTCGCGCATCAATAGCCCCTCAGGTCGTAGCGTTATCCGGTCGTTTGTCGGCTCGTGCGAGCCTAGTTCACCGCCCGATCGACGCTCACCCCCACTCACTGACCGAATAGCCGCTCCCGCACCGGCCGGACGACGGAAACGGCCGT
This sequence comes from Actinomycetota bacterium, assembly GCA_040003255.1. GTDB lineage: Bacteria > Actinomycetota > Actinomycetes > Mycobacteriales > Jatrophihabitantaceae > JBDUCV01. The sequence goes on along the minus strand of JBDUCV010000016.1, from coordinate 2,528 downwards.
AAAACGCTCGACGGCGATCGAGCGGGCGTCGGCCCGCAACTGCAGTCTGCCCGTCTCATCGCCGGCCAGGGATCTCAGCGCGTCGGCGAGTGCCCCCGGGTCGCCCGGAGGCACGAACACGGCGCCCCTGTCGAGCATCCGGCGTTGCGGCGGGGTGTCGGAGGTAACGACGACGCAGCCGGCCGCCGCCCCTTGAAACACCTTGTTCGGCACCACGCGCATTGCCTTGGGGGTACTGCCGAATATGCCCAGGCACACGTCGTGCGCCGCGATGATCTGCGGCAGGTCGTCCGCATCAACCCAGTCCAGCCAGGTGATCGAGTCGTTCGCCGCGGCCGCTGCGCGGGTGTCGTCGTATTGCTGACCCGTGCCAATCATCGTCGCGCTGATCTCCGGACGGTCGGCTAGCAGCGCGAGAGCATCGCCGATGATCGTGGCGCCCTGAAGCGGCGTGTAGAGCCCGAAGAATGCGACCCGTAGTTTCCCGGGTGTTCCGGCGACCGCGGACTCGCCAGCCGCAAACCAAGATGCCGATGCCCCGACCGGCACGACGATGGCCTTGTCCCGCGCACTGTCCGCCAACAACTCGACGTTCTCGTCGGTATCGAGCAAGACAGCGTCGGCGCAGCGCACGGCGAGTCGGTCCAACCAGTCGAGCAGGCGAAGCCGCATGCCACCGGTGACACCGCGGTCGCGTGCGGTGTCGCCTGCGAAGATCAGCTGGTCCAGGACGATCCGACTGCGCGGGAACAAGACCCGCGCCAGCACAACATCGAAGTGGCCGAGATAGCCGACGATGATCGCGTCGAACTGGCGGCCCCGCCTGGCCCGCAACGCCCGCTGCGTCAGCATGGCCCAGCGGGCAAGCAACCGCAGGACGAACCGGTAGGCGAACCAGGGGGCAACAAGCGTGGCGACCCGCTCGGCCGTGGTGAAGCCCAACGACTCATTGATCTCGGTCACATCGTCGCCGAGCGCACGCAGACCGTCGAGGATTGTGCCAACACGTGGGTGAGCAGCGAGTTCGTAGGTGCCGAAGCCGAGAACCTGCACGTACCCTCCCTGCGGTTGGTTAGATCACATCCTGACAGCGCGTTAGGATCGGTTTCCTGAAAGGGTGTGAACATTCCGGACGAGCGCTTGGACGCCGAAGATGCCGCTGCCGCCCAAGAGAATCCGCGCGCCGACCGCAGCCGGGCTGTTCTCGGTGTTATTGCAGTCGCTGTAGTCATCGCAGCCGCAGGCCTTGCGATCTATCACCAGCGTCGCTCGTTTGCCTCCGCCCTTCATCACGTCGGCATCTCGTCGATGTTAGCCAGCCTCCTCGTCGCTGCTCTTAGTACGGCCCTCACGTTCCTAGTGTGGCGTGGGGTGCTACACGGCTTAGGCGTCGATATGCCGTGGGGTCTCGGTGTCCGCGTGTTCTTCACCAGTCAGCTCGGCAAGTACCTTCCGGGCTCGGTATGGCCGGTACTGATCCAGATGGAGGCCGGGAGGGCGCGTGGTGCGTCGCGACGCACTATGTTGGCCGCCAATCTCGTCACAATTGTGCTGAGCTGTGCCGTTGGGTTCACCGTCGCCAGCGCCCTGCTGCCGCTCACCGACTCGCGGGCACTCTCCCGCTATTGGTGGCTGCTCGTCGCGCTGCCGTTCCTCCTCGCGTTGCTGCACCCCCGCGCAGTACCGATGGTGCTCGATCGGGTGTTCGCGCTGCTGCGGCGTGAGCCGCTTGGTCAGCGACTGCCAGTGCGCGACAGCGTCATGGCGTCGGCCTGGTCCGTCGCGTCGTTCGTGGCCCAGGGACTGCACATCGCGATCCTGGTCCTGGCAATACATGGCGGCGGCTTCTCGACCGTGCTGCTGTGCATCGGAGGGATGGCTTTGGCCGTTTCGGCCGGGGTGTTGTTCATTCCGGCCCCTGCGGGTGCCGGCATCCGCGACGTCCTACTTAGTCTCGTGCTGAGCGGCGTGCTGACTTCTGGTGAGGCACTCGCTGTCGTCGTGGCATCGCGGGTCATCTTGATCGTGGCCGACCTGACGCTTGCCGCCGCCGCGGTTACAGCCGAACGGGTAGTGCGGCGAGATGGGCAACGGGAAGCTGCTGCCGCCTAATGGGTTGTCGGCCCCGACGTCGCGACCGGCGGCGCCTCGCCAAGCGCGGCTAACGCTGCCGCGAGTCGGTGCTGATCAGGAGCATGAGCGCGCCTGCCAGCAGGCCACCCCAAGCGAGTACGCACACCGGAGGCTTCGGGAGAAGATCCATGACCGGACCGACCGCCGCTACGCGGGAACGGACATCAGGCTCGTCATCGACGGCCTGAACCCGATCCTGCGTGGCTGAGGCAACTACTTCCGCACCGGGAACGCCGCTACCAAGTTCCGTCAGCTCGATCGCTACATCGTGGGCCGTCTCCGCCACCTTATGGTGCGCAAGCGGGGCCGCAACCTGCGACCGATGCAGTGGGCAGCGTGGACCGAGGACTGGCTCAACGGGCACGGCCTTTACGCTTCATCGCCTTCTGGCTGGG
>JBDUCV010000067.1:0-11755 GCA_040003255.1 Actinomycetota bacterium | reverse complement strand
CGGTAAAGAAGGCAGCGCCTGCCAAGAAAGCAGCGCCGGTAAAGAAGGCAGCGCCTGCCAAGAAAGCAGCGCCGGTAAAGAAGGCGGCCACGAAAGCCGCGGCAAAGGCGGCCGCAAAAAGGGCTCCGGCAACGCCGACGAAGACGACGAAGAAGTCGGCGAACAAGCCAGCAGCCGCGCGGCCGGTGGCCAAGAAGGCCGCCGCCAGGACCGCGACCAAGGCCGTCACGAAAGCCGCACCCCAGAAGTCGGCGGAAAGTAAGGCGCCAGCACGGGCAGTAGAGCCGGTCAAGGCCGCGGCCGCGCCGACGCCGGCGAAGATCGCGGTGCCGCATGGCTCGGAGTGGACGGCAAAGGAACTTGCCGAGGTACGTCGTCAACTCATCACCGAGTTGGACGAAATGCAGGACGAGTACGACCGCTCCATGCGCGATCTCAACGACTTCCAACAGTCGAGCACGGACGGGGCAGGGGATGACCAGGCCGACGCCGGCAGCAAGACCTTCGAGCGCGAGCAGGAACTGTCCATCGCGGCCAACCGGCTCGACCTGCTCACCCAGATCAATCGGGCGGTCGAGCGGATCGACGCCGGGACCTACGGATTCTGTGAGAGCTGCGGCAACCCGATCCCGAAAGCCCGGCTCAAGGCGTTCCCGATGGCAACCCTCGACGTGGCCTGCAAACAGCGGGAGGAGCGTCGCTGACCGACCGCGGGTAGACGAGTGGTCTGCGACGGGGGCCCGGTACGCGACAATGACGAGGTGACCTCTGCAGCCGACTATGACGCGACGATGGCCGCGGGCGAGACCGAGCCTGCCCTGCCGTCGAACCGGACCCGGCGGGTCGGGCTGTTCGCCCTCGCAGCTGTAGTCGCGCTCTCGGCCGACCTGATCAGCAAGTTCGCGGTGGTCTCGATACTCAGCGACCGCGGGCCGGTCCGGGTGCTCGGCGGCGCGCTGTACCTGGTCCAAACGCGCAATTCCGGGGCTGCCTTCTCAGTCGGCACGGGCGCCACCGTGGTGCTCACTGTCGTCGCGCTCGCGGTGGTCGCGGTCATCCTGCGAACGGCCCGTGGGCTGTACTCGCCCGGTTGGGCGATCGCGCTGGGACTGGTGCTGGGCGGTGCCGTCGGCAATCTGGTCGACCGGATCTTCCGGGCTCCGGGGCTGGGACGCGGCCACGTCGTCGACTGGATCAGGGTGTTCGCCGCCGACGGACACATCTGGCCGACCTTCAACATCGCCGACTCATCGATCGTCTGCGGGGCGGTGCTCGCGGGGATCCTGGCGCTTCGCGGGGTCGACCTGGACGGGTCACGAAGCGGACGCACGAGTTTGCCCGCCGACCCGGCAAGATGAGCTCCTCGCGCCGGCTCCCGGTTCCGGACGGGTTGGCCGGGCTGCGGCTCGACGTTGCACTCGCCCGCCTGCTGGGCCTGTCCCGCACGAGCGCCGCCGCGCTGGTGGATGCCGGTGACGTCCAGCTCGACGGCGAGCTGCCACCACGGTCCGCACGGGTGCACGCGGGGTCGCTGCTCGAGGTGAGGGTGCCCGATGCCAGGGCCGAGAACCCGCCCGAGCCGGCACCGGTCGACGGCTTGCGGGTGATCTACGACGACGCCGACATCGTGGTGGTCGACAAGCCGGTCGGTGTCGCCGCGCACCCCAGTCCCGGCTGGACCGGGCCCACCGTCGTCCAAGGTCTGGCGGCGATGGGATTGCGGATCGCAACTTCGGGCGCCGCCGAGCGGCAGGGCGTGGTGCACCGGCTGGACGCCGGTACCACCGGCGTGATGGTCATCGCAGCCAGCGAACACGCGTACTCGGTGCTCAAGCGCGCATTTCGTGAGCGCACCGTCGACAAGCGCTACGCCGCGCTCGTACAGGGCCATCCCGACCCCACTCGAGGCAGTATCGACGCCCCGATCGACCGGCACCCCGGTGCTGACTACCGCTTCGCCGTCGTTGCTGGCGGCCGCTCCAGCGTCACTCACTACGAGCTGGTCGAGGCGTTTCGCGCGGCGTCGCTACTCGACGTGACACTCGAAACTGGCCGCACCCATCAGATCCGGGTGCACATGGCGGCGATCCGCCACCCGTGCGTCGGCGATCTCACCTACGGAGCGGACCCGGTACTCGCCCGCCGGCTCGGGCTGACCAGGCAATGGCTGCACGCCCGCGAACTCGGCTTCGTCCATCCGGCGACAGATCGACCGGTCAGCTTCGTGTCTGCGTACCCGCCCGATCTACGCCACGCGCTGGATGTGCTCGAAGCGGAGTCCTGAATCCCGTAAGGGGTAGGAAGGGTGACATGGGATCCGCGCCGCTCGTCGTCGCGTCCAACCGCGGCCCGCTGTCGGTCGTACCAGTCGAGCACGGCGAGGACGAGGTGCGCCGAGGCGGAGGTGGGCTGGTCAGCGGCATGCAGGCCGCCCTGGCCGTCACGCCGGACGCGGTGTGGATCTGCGCCGCACTGAACGACCGGGAACGAACCGTCGCCCGACGGGCGCAGTCCGGCCGGTTGTCTACCGTGCCTGCGTTCGCCGAGGCGCTTGCCGGCGATTTCGACGTGCGGATGCTGCCACTCGACGCGCAGACCTTCCGGCAGGCCTATAACGGCATCGCGAACTCGACCCTCTGGTTCTTGCTGCACATGCTGTGGGAACCAGCCCGCGCGCCGATTTTCGACCAGGCCTGGCGGCGGCAGTGGGCGGCCTATCAGCGCTACAACCTGCGCTTCGCAGAGGCGATCGCGGACGAGGCCGCTGACGGCGCGACGGTAATGGTTCAGGACTACCATCTGTTCCTGGCCCCGCGGATGCTCCGCGAGTTGCGGCCGGACGTGCACATTGGGCACTTCACCCACGTCCCCTGGATACCGTCGGAGTACTTCGCGATGCTGCCCGATGACGTCGGGTATGACCTACTCGACGGCCTGTCCGCAGCCGATCTGCTCGGATTCCACACCCCGCGCTGGGCCGAACAGTTCGTCGAGTGCTGCCAGGCGATCCTGGGCCGTGCGCCACTCGCCGCCGTCTCGGTTTTCCCGCTGGGGATCGACGATGCGGACCTCGTCGACCGGGCGCACCGGCGGGACGTGAATGCCGCCCTGCGTCAGCTCGACGAGACGGTCGGCGATCGTTTGTTCATCGGCCGGGTAGACCGCACCGAACTGTCGAAAAACGTCTATCGCGGTCTGCTCGCATTTCGCGAGCTCCTGCGGACCCACCCCGAATGGCACGACCGAGTGGTGCACGCTGTCTATGACTACCCCTCCCGGGAGGACTTGCCTGAGTACCGCGAGTACATCGCCGCCGTTGAGCGACTTGCCCGGGAGATCGATGATGAGTTCGCGACCGACGACTGGACCCCGGTTCTTCTCGAGATCGGCGACGACTACCCAGGCTCGCTGGCAGCCCTGCGCCGCTCGGACGTCATCTTCGTCAACTCCATCCGGGACGGCATGAACCTGGTCGTTCTCGAGGGCATCATCCTGTCCGAACGCGACGCCGTCGTCGTACTTTCACGCGAGGCCGGAGCGGCGTACGTACTCGGCGGCGATGCGCTGCTCATCAATCCATTCGACGTGTCGCAGTCAGCAGCCGCGCTACACCAGGCGCTGTCGATGCCGAGCGAGGAGCGTTCGTCCCGGGCTCGTCGACTCCGGCGGGCGGCGGGCGCGCTACCCCCCGCACCGTGGTTCCGAAGCCAACTCGACGCGCTCAGCCGGCGATAGCTGCTAGCAGCGCCAGCACACCTGCAGGCCCATCGACCGTCAAGTTCGCCGCGGCGGCAACCTCGGGTACCTCGCGCGTGGCCACGGCGACGCTCCACGCCGGCAAACCTCCGTCGCGCAGTTCGGCGACGGCAGCGAACGCGGGCAGGTCGCCGACGTCATCGCCGATGTAGAGCACGCACCTCGCACTCACCCGCTCGACGATTCGCCGTAGCGCGCCCCCCTTGTCGATGTCCGGCAACCGCAACTCGATGACACCGCGGCCGGGGTGCACGTCCAGACCTAGTTCATCGCCCAGCTCGGCGATCGGTCCGCGCAGCGGGTCGAGTGCGGACTCCGGGTCGTCGGTCAGCCGGCCGTGAACCACGAGCGACAGCCGCTTGTCCTCGATCCACACCCGCGGATCAATGGCCTGGCGGTCGACCAACCCGGGCAGTCGGTCGCGCAGCCGACGGATCACCTCGGGAGTATCGGGTGTGTAAATTGCGCCGTCGCGCCACTCCTCCGCGCCATGGAGCCCGGCGACCAGCAGGCCCGGAACGGCGGCCAGCCCGCCGAGTTCCATCACGGTCTGCACGTCTCGGCCGGAGATGATCGCCACCCGAGCCCCGCGCTTCGCGATCGCGGTGAGCGCATCGACCGCACCCGGCAGCGGCCGCGAGGCGGCAGGGTCAGCCACGATTGGCGCGAGCGTACCGTCGAAATCGACCGCCACCAGGGCGTGCGGCAGATCTTCGCGCAGGGCGAGGACGACGGCGGACACCTCGGACGTCTCGGGCACCCGGCTATCCTGCCTGACCTGACCTATTCGTGGCCTGGCCCGACGGGCCGTCGGGCCGGTGGCGCCGCAGGTCTGAAGGCGCGGTCGAGAGACACACCGAGGCGAAGAGACGACGCTGTCGGCTCGACCGGGCACAATCGGTTCGGCGCCGGCAGCCCGGCGTGCCGATGGGAGAGGAGCCGGTCGCACCGTGGCAGTTTCAGACGCCGACTCCTTCGTGCACCTGCACGTGCACACCGAGTACTCGATGCTCGACGGCGCAGCCAAGCTGCCAGACCTGTTCGCCGAGACCGCCCGGATGGGCATGCCGGCGCTGGCGATGACCGACCACGGCAACCTCTTCGGTGCCTATGACTTCTACACCAAGGCGCGCGCGGCGGGCATCAAGCCAATCATCGGCATGGAGGCTTACCTGACCCCGGGCACATCGCGCTACGAGCGCAGGCGGGTGCGCTGGGCCGGTGGCGGCGACGATGACGTGTCCGGCGGCGGGGCATTCACCCACATGACGCTGCTCGCGCGCACCACTGCTGGCATGCACAACCTGTTCCGGCTGGCATCGCGGTCCAGCCTGGAAGGTTTCTTCTACAAGCCGCGTGCCGACCGTGAGCTGCTCGCCCAGTTCGCCGACGGGCTGATCGGCACCACCGGGTGCGCGTCCGGCGAGATCCAGACCTTGCTGCGCATCGGTGACTACGAGCGGGCCCGGGCGAGCGCGGCGGAGTTTCGGGACATCTTCGGGGCGGGCAACTTCTACCTCGAGCTGATGGATCACGGCCTCGACGTCGAGACCCGGGCGATCGAAGACCTGCTGCGCCTGGGGCGAGACCTCGACCTGCCGGTGATTGCCACGAATGACTCGCACTACACGCACGCCGAGGACGCCGACGCGCACGAGGTTCTGCTGTGCGTGCAGTCGGGCAAGACGATGGCCGACCCGAAGCGGTTCAAGTTCGACGCCCGCGATTTTTACCTCAAGTCCCCGGCGGAGATGCGCTCGCTCTGGGACGACAAGTACGACCTGCGCGCCGCGTGCGACAACACCCTGCTCGTCGCCGAGCAATGCGAGGTGTCTTTCACGGACACCTCGATGGGCGCCAACTACATGCCCCGGTTCCCGGTGCCCGACGGCGAGACCGAGCAGTCCTGGTTCGTGAAGGAGGTGCAGGCGGGACTGCTTCGGCGTTACGCGCGGGGGATCTCCGCCGTCGCCCGGGCGCGCGCCGCTCACGAGACGTCGGTGATCGCCCAGATGGCGTTCCCGGGCTACTTCCTCGTGGTGGCCGACTTCATCAACTGGGCCAAGGCGAACGGCATCCGGGTGGGGCCGGGACGCGGGTCGGTGACCGGCTCCATCGTCGCGTACGCCCTCGGCATCACTGAGCTGGACCCTCTCGACCACGGGTTGCTGTTCGAGCGGTTCCTCAACCCCGAGCGGGTGTCGATGCCCGATATCGACATCGACTTCGACGAGCGAGGCCGCGGCGAGGTGATCCGCTACGTCACTGAGCGATACGGTGACGACCGGGTCGCCCAGATCGTCACCTACGGCACGATCAAGGCCAAGCAGGCGGTCAAGGACTCGGCCCGAGTGCTCGGCTACCCCTTCTCCATGGGCGAGAAGATCACCAAGGCGATGCCGCCGCCGGTCATGGGCAAGGACGTTTCGCTCGCGGGCATCTTCGATGAGAAGCACCGTCGGTACGGCGAAGCCGGTGAGTTTCGCTCGCTCTACCAAGCCGACCCCGAGGTCAAGCGCATCGTCGACACCGCGCGTGGCCTGGAGGGCCTCAAGCGGCAGTGGGGCGTGCACGCTGCGGGCGTGATCATGTCGTCTGAACCACTGCTCGACCTGATTCCGATCATGAGGCGCGAGCTAGACGGCGCGGTGATCACCCAGTTCGATTACGCGTCCTGCGAGACGCTCGGGCTGCTCAAGATGGACTTCCTCGGCCTGCGCAATCTCACCGTGCTCGACGACACCTTGCGCAACATCGAGGTTAACCGCGGCGAACGCGTCGTGCTCGAATCGCTGTCGCTCGATGACGTGGCCACGTACGAGCTGCTTGCACGCGGCGACACCCTGGGGGTGTTCCAGCTTGACGGAGCCCCGATGCGCAACCTGCTGCGGCAGATGAAGCCGGACTGCTTCGAGGACATCGCCGCGGTGCTCGCCCTGTACCGGCCGGGGCCGATGGGCGCCAACTCCCATTTGAACTATGCGCTGCGCAAGAACGGGCTTCAGCAGATCACGCCGATCCATCCCGAGCTCGAGGAGCCGCTGAAAGAGATCCTGGCGCCCACGTACGGGCTGATCGTCTATCAGGAACAAGTGATGGAGATCCCGCAGAAGCTCGCGGGATACTCACTCGGACGCGCTGACCTGCTGCGGCGGGCGATGGGCAAGAAGAAGCGTGACGTGCTCGACGCCGAGTACGAGGGATTCGCCGCCGGCATGCAAGCCAATGGCTATTCGAGGTCCGCGGTCAAGACCCTGTGGGACATCCTGGTGCCCTTCTCCGATTACGCGTTCAACAAGTCACATACCGCCGGTTACGGCCTGGTGTCCTACTGGACGGCGTTCCTCAAGGCGAACTACCCGGCCGAGTACATGGCTGCCCTACTTACCTCGGTCAAGGACGACAAGGACAAGTCGGCGATCTACCTGGCCGAGTGCCGGCGGATGGGCAGCACCGTGCTGCCGCCCGACGTCAACTCCTCGCACGCCGACTTCACCCCCACGGGCAGTGACATCCGCTTCGGACTGGGCGCGGTGCGCAACGTGGGCGCCAACGTGGTGGCCTCGATCGTGGCGACGCGAAACGCGCGGGGCGACTTCGTCGACTTCGCGGATTTCCTGCGCAAGGTCGATGCGGTGGTGTGCAACAAGCGCACCGTCGAGGCGTTGATCAAGGCGGGCGCGTTCGACTCGGTCGGACACACCAGGCGGGGCCTGATCCACGTGCACGAGCGAGCCCTGGACACGATCGTCGACACCAAGAAGGCCGAGGCAGTGGGTCAATTCGACCTGTTCGGGTTCGGCGCTCTTGATGCTGACCCGGTCGAGGATGTGTTTGCGGTCCGCGTCCCGGACGGCGAGTGGGACAAGTCCGTACTGCTCGCCTTCGAACGCGAGATGCTCGGTCTCTACGTGTCCGACCATCCATTGCTCGGCGTCGAGCACCTCCTGGCGGGCGCCGCCGACATGACGATCGCGACATTGCTGGCCGACGGCCCCGGCGACGGTCAGCCGGTGACCGTCGCCGGCATCCTGTCCTCGGTGAATCGCCGGGTGACCAAGGCCGGCGCCCCTTGGGCGCAGGCGGTACTCGAGGACTTGGAAGGCTCGCTCGAGCTGCTGTTCTTCCCAGCCACCTACGCTCAAGTCGGCATCTCGGTGGCTGAAGACGCCGTCGTCGTCGTCCGCGGGCGTGCCGATGCACGCGACGACACGGTGAAGCTGATCGTCAGCGACCTGACTCTGCCCGACCTCACGATGCGCCCCAGCGGGCCCATCGTGGTCTCGCTGCCGCCCGCCCGGTGTACGCCGCCGATGGTCGACCGGCTGCGCGAGGTCCTGGCGGCGCATCCTGGCACTACCGAGGTCCACCTGGACCTCGTCAACGGCGCACGGCGGCACCGCCTCAAGCTCGGCGATGGGTACCGTGTCACCCCGTCCGCCGGCTTGATGGGCGACCTGAAGGCGCTCGTTGGGTCGACGAACGTCTCCTCGTGAGCCAGCCCGCGGTCTCGGCGTCGTGGTACGCGCAGTACGCGCTCGGCCGCTCGTCATCGCAGCCCAGATACCGTGAAGGCATGACGAGCGCCGCCCTGCCGCCCGGCTTCCGTGCCGACGAGTCGACGGCTGCGCCCGGCCAGCCTGAGGTGGGCGAGTTCCGCCCGGGCTCGCCGGGCAGCCAGTACCTGCTCGGCCGCTACCTGATCGGCCGGGTGCTCGGTGAGTACGTGACCGCGACGCTGTTGGTAGTGGGCCTTGCCACTGTCGCGCTGGCGATCGGCATGTACTTCCTGGCCCCCACTTGGATCGCAGTGCTGGTCGGCTTGGTGGCCATCGCGGTCCTGGTGCTCCGGGCCCTTTTCGCCGCCGTGCTGCGTCGCTTCTCCGGCGCCGCGGTGTTCGGCCCGGTTGAAGACCGGATGCGTCCGATTCTCGCCGACACTCGGTCCGACGTGCGCGGCGAGCTGCGGCGGGTCGGCCTGCCCAGCCGCGCGTGGAGCATGCCCCTGTTCGCCTGGCGGCTGCGCCGCCGCCGGCGTGCCGACACGCTGCGTCGGATTGGCCAGTTCGACGCAGCCCGGGTCGTCCCGCCCGCCAGGGTGGACCAGCTTCACCTACTGCTGCGAAGCCTCGAAACCCGCCGCCCGTAGGCTCCCTGCGCGGCGTCGTTGCAGGTCGGCCTGCCGCCCCGCGCCGGATGTCGGTCTGATAACAACGCCGGCCCGGTCCTTAGCACCGATGGCAAGGGCAAGACGATCAACGTCTGGTTGATGACTGACGCCCAAAAGGGCTGGCCTGACGTCGTGAACCAGGCAACGCAGCGCTTCGAGCAAGCCACCGGCGCCAAGGTCAACGTCGAGTGGCAGAACTAGTCGAACTACACGGCCAAGCTCGACTCGACGTTCTCTGGCAGCTCAGACGTCCCCGACGTCGTTGAGCTCGGCAACACCCAGACGGCGTCCTACATCGCAAGCGGCGCATTCGCCGACCTGACACCGGCAAAGGACAAGTTCGAGAACTCGAGCAACTGGTTGCAGGGCCTGGCTGAGTCCGGCACCTCCGCGGACGGCAAGCTGCAGGCCGTCCCCTACTACGCGGGCAGCCGGGTGGTCATCTACCGCACCGATATGTTCGACAAGGCTGGTATCACCACCCCGCCCAGCACGCTGGACGAGCTGACCGCCGCTGCCGACAAGCTCAAGGCCGCCAACGCCAGCGACCCGAACTTCTCCGCGTTCTACATGCCTGGAAAGTACTGGTATGCCGCGATGTCGCTCGTCTACGGCGCCGGCGGCAAGATTGCCGAGAAGAAGGACGGCAAGTGGCAGGGCACCCTGGAGAGCGCCGAGGCGCAGAAGGGGCTCGCGCAGTGGCAGACGCTCGCGACCAAGTACTCCACCGGCGGAGGGACGAAGGACGAGTCCGACCAGGACGCGATCATGGCCCAGGGCCACACCGGCATGATCGTCGGCAACGGTTGGGAGGTCGGCGCGGTCACCGACAAGAAGTCCGGCAATCCCAAGCTGGCGACAAGCCTGTCGACCTTCCCGCTGCCGGGCAGCGAGTCGGGCAAGTACACGCCGTCCTTCCTCGGCGGGTCCGACCTCGCAGTACCGCAGAAGGCTCCCAACGCCGGTCTCGGCGCGCAGTGGATCAAGATCTTCACCGACACAGCGAGCCAGACGGCGCTGGCGAAGTTCGCGATCCCGAACACGACGACGCTGCTCAGCGTCCACGAGTCGCAGGACCAGGCGAACAAGTCGACCGGTGAGGCGGCGAAGAACACCTGGTTCGTACCTAACACGCCGAACTGGGCGAACGTCGAGAGCGGCAACGTGCTGCAGAATATGCTCGAGTCGATCGCGACCGGCAAGAGTTCGATCGCCGATGCGACGAAGAAGGCCGACGTGCAGATTGCCAGCACACTCAACGCCGGCTGATCCAGGCCAGGTCGTGAGCCGCCGTCGGACAACGCGCCCGGCGGCGGTTTACGGCTGTCCTCAACTGCCTCGACGAAGGGCCGACGATGACCGCGACCGGTATTTCGGTCCCCCCATCGGCTCCGCCGCCGTCTTCGGATCGGCGAGGGCGTCGCCGCAACCGTCAGCTGCCCGGCACGCGGGCCACCCGAGGCGGTGCACTGCCCTACCTGCTGATCGCACCGGCGGTGCTTATCTTGCTCGCGGTGGCCGGTTGGCCGCTGGTCAAGATCATCGACCTGGCGCTGCGCAAGCAGGAGTCGAGCAGGTACGCCCTGTTCCACAACCGTGGCGTGACGCCATACGTGGGGCTGCGTAACTTACTCGACGTCCTCGGCGACTCGACGTTCTGGACGGTGTTGTTGCGCACCGTCGTCTTCGCCGCCATCAACGTGGCGCTGAGCCTGCTCGTCGGACTGGCCATCGCCGTCTTGTTGAACCGGGTATCGACGTGGGCACGGCTCGTCCTCACAGGCGTCTTGCTGTTCGTCTGGGCGGTGCCTTCCACGGTGTCCTCGCAGGTCTTCTACTGGTTGTTCAACAACCAATATGGCGTGGCCAACTACCTGCTGAGCGCGATCCCCGGCGTCCACCTGCGGGGTCACGATTGGTACGCGGATCCACACCAAGGGCTGGCGGTGGCCACGGCGGTTGTCGTGTGGGGGGCGATCCCACTGCTCGCGATCACCCTGCATGCGGGGATCACCCAACTGCCACGGGAACTGATCGAGGCCGCCCGCGTCGATGGAGCGGGGCCCTGGAAGACGTTCACCGCAATCACGTTTCCGGCCCTGCGCCCCTTGATCGTCATTCTCACGACCCTGTCGGTGATCTGGGATTTCGGCGTCTTCAACCAGATCTGGTTCATGCGCAATGGCCATCCCGAGCCGGGCTACCAAACGATCGGTATCTACATGTACGCCCAGGGTGTGCAGAGCGGCCATTACAACGTCGGCGCGACCGTCGCGATCCTGATGATGCTCGCGATGGTGTCGGTGATGGTGTTCTACGTTCGCCTGCTGTTCCGGATCGGAGACGCAGAATGACCGCCACCGAGGCGCGGCCGAGGGTCGCGAGCGGAGGGACAAACACGTCGGGCCGTGCCGGGTCGCGGACCCGCAAGCCGCGGCGCGGCCGACGCGCCACTTGGGCCTGGAACGTCTTGGCGCTGCTGATCGCCGCGATGATGGGATTCCCGATCTACTGGATGCTCCTGACCGCGTTCAAACCGAGCAGCGACATCGTCACGCTCACCCCGAAGTTCTGGCCATCGAACCTGAGTTGGCGCGGCTTCAGCGAGGTATGGCATGACCCGATCTTCCGCGACGACCTGCGCAACAGCGTGGTGATCACGGTGGCCGCCGTGGCAATCAGCCTGGTCGTCGGGTTCTTCGGGGCGTTGGCCATCGCCCGGTTCCGCTTCGCCGGCCGCAAGATCTTCGTGCTGGTCGTGCTGGTCGTGCTGGTCGTGCTGGTCGTGCTGGTCGTGCAGATCATCCCGCTGCTGGCGCTGACGATCCC
>JBDUCV010000066.1:0-11776 GCA_040003255.1 Actinomycetota bacterium | reverse complement strand
CGCGAATCAGTGGCCGAGCCGGTTCGGGTCAGCGCCGCCGCGCGTTATCGGGCCGGCATCGCGATCGGCTTGCTCACCGCCCTGCTCGGATTCGGCATCGCTGTGCAGGTGCGGACCAATTCCTCGTCGGACAGCCTGTCAGGTGCCCGCGAGGACGACCTGATCCACATCCTGGATGACCAGAACTCCGCCGCCGAGCGGCTTCGCCAGCGGATCGCCGAGCTGCAGACGACCTTGCAGCAGCTGCAGGCCAGCGGGAGCCGCGACACCGTTGCGCGGCAACAGGCCGAACAGGAAGTGCAGGCGTTGACCGTGCTGCTCGGCACCGTTCCGGCGACTGGGCCCGGCGTTCGGGTGACGATTACCGACCCGCAACGCAAACTCACTGCCGAGGACCTGCTCGACGTTTTGGAGGAGCTGCGCGGCGCCGGAGCCGAAGCCATCCAGTTCGGTTCGGTGCGGGTGTCGACATCAACGAGTTTCGGCGTCGTCGACGGCATGATCGCCGTCGACGGGCAACCGCAGCGGGCGCCCTACGTCGTGCTAGCAATCGGTGATCCGAAGACCCTCGACACCGCACTGAACATCCCGGGTGGGGTGGCCGCGACCGTGCGGGCGGCAGGCGGCAACGCTCAGGTCGCTGAGCAGGGCCGCGTCGACATCACCGCCACCCGCGCGGCGACCAAGCCACATTTTGCCTCTCCGTCGCCGCGTTGACCCGTGCGGCATCCGGCCTGCTCGAGTGGCCGGCCGGTAGGGTCTGCGCCGGAGTTCTCCTGTCCCGTCGAGCCCGGAAGGTCGGTCGCCACGATGGCGCAAGTTCCCGACGATCTGAAGTACACCGCCGAGCATGAGTGGGTGAAGATCGACGGCGCGGCGGTGCGTGTGGGCGTCACCGACTATGCCCAGCAGTCCCTCGGTGACGTTGTCTACGTGTCGCTGCCCGAGGTCGGGGCCACCGTCACCCAAGGCCAGTCCTTCGGCGAGATCGAGTCGACCAAGAGCGTCTCCGATCTGTATGCCCCGGTCGGCGGCACGGTCAGCGCACGCAATGACGCCCTGGACGGACAACCCGAGCTCATCAACTCCGACCCCTACGGCGCTGGCTGGATCGTCGAGTTGCAGGTATCTGACCCGACCCAGCTCGACGCCTTGCTCGACGCCGCGGCCTACGGAACGCTAAGTGGCTAAGTGTCGCGCCGCGTCGGATTGACCCTCTCGATGGCGCGCCTCTACGCTCGCCAGACCGGCCCCGTCCCGGCGCCAACGCAAGGTCCAGTCACGTCTGGGCGAAGTCCTGCAGATCGCCTTCGTCCAGTCGCATGGCGCCTCGCGGCACCGACTCGCACAGGAAGGCACCGCGCGTGTTCTGTACCGCATGTGGCACCGAGAATTCCCCGGGCAGTCGCTTCTGTGTGAGCTGCGGAGCTGAGCTACCCGGCACCGCGTACGCCAGCGGGCCTGACACGACCAGCATCGTGACTGGAACTGTGTCCGAAGCGGACGGTGACTTTTCTGCCGAAGCGCACCAGGGCGCGATCGACGCACTTGCGCCTGGGTCGGCGCTTCTCGTCGTCAAGCGTGGGCCCAACGCTGGGAGCCGGTTCTTGCTCGACCAGGACGTGACCACGGCCGGGCGTCATCCCGACAGCGACATCTTTCTCGACGATGTCACCGTGTCTCGCCGGCACGCTGAGTTCCGCCGCGAGGGCGCTGGCTACACCGTGCACGACGTCGGCTCGCTGAACGGCACCTACGTCAACCGGGAACGGGGCGACGCCGTGGCGCTTGTGGGCGGTGACGAGGTGCAGATCGGCAAGTTCCGCCTGGTTTATCTCACGGCCGCGGTCCGGGCCGGGGTCGGGTCAGGCGAGACATGAGTTCCCCGACGCCCGCCGCGGCGAATAGCGCAGCCCGGGGCGCGCTGTCGATCGGCGAGGTCCTGACCCAGCTGCGCGGCGAGTTTCCCGACATCACCATCAGCAAGATCCGCTTTCTCGAAACGGAGGGGCTGGTGCGGCCGGACCGTACCCCGTCCGGATACCGCAAGTTCTCACCCGGTGATGTCGCACGACTGCGTTACGTCCTCGCTCAGCAGCGCGACCACTACCTGCCGCTGCGGGTGATCAAGGACCAGCTTGACGCGATCGACCGTGGGTTGGTCCCGCCGGACGCAGGTGGCTTGCCGCGGGTGACGCACCTTGCGATCGCCGACAACGCGCCGACCGCTGAGCACTTCCGTCCCACTAAGCCGACGCTGCGCATGTCCCGGGCCGAGCTGCTCAACTCCACCGGCCTGACCGGTGACCAACTGCGTGAGCTGGAACAGTTCGGATTGATCACGGCCCGATCTGGCGGCCGCTACGACGACGATGCGCTGGTGATTGGCCAGGTTGTCGTCGAGATGTCGCGGTACGGCCTCGAGGGCCGGCACCTGCGGGCGTTCCGCACCGCGGCCGAGCGCGAGATCGGACTGTTCTCGCAGGTCGTCGGGCCGATGGCCAAACAGCGCGGTGCGGACGCCAGAGCACGCGCCGAAGAGACGGTTCGGGAACTTGCGGCGTTGTCTGTACGCCTGCATGCCGCCCTCGTCCAGATCGGGCTGCGAGACGTCGCAGCCGGCTGATCGAACGGGTCGCAAGACACCGGCCGCGACGCCCGCGCCGACCCGGCAAAGCCGTGCATCAAGCGTGTAGCGTCGAGGCCGTGCATCCGTTGCGAGTCGTAGGGGTTCGCGTCGAGGTACCGGCAAATCAACCGGTCGTGCTGCTGCGCGAAGAGGACGGCGTGCGCTACCTCCCCATCTGGATCGGCGCCGTCGAGGCTTCGGCAATCGCCTTCCAACAGCAGGGTGTGCAGACGCTGCGGCCGTTGACCCACGACCTGTTGCGCGATGTGATCACTTCTCTCGGGGTCAACCTCGAGGCCGTCCATATCACCGAATTGCGTGACGACGTGTTCTACGCCGAGTTGCGTTTCACCGGCGGCGTCGCGGTCAGCGCCCGCCCCTCGGACGCTATCGCCCTCGCGCTGCGCTGCGATGTCGCGATCTTGGGTGCCGACTCGGTGTTGGACGCGGCCGGGATCGAGATCCCCGACGAGCAGGAGGACGAGGTCGAGAAGTTTCGGGAATTCCTCGACAATGTCACGCCCGAGGACTTCGCGTCCGGCAGCTGAACTGGCCTGCACTCGACCGCAGAGGCTGTACCTCAGGATGAGGGTCACTAGTTTCTAGTGGTCCCCGCGCGTCGCGTTGACCGACGGTCGGTCCGGCCATACCGTCGGGAGGCCGAGGGAATCCCGTCCGTGCAATTCGCGATAGGCAGCTCGGCAAGAGCTAGGTCGGAATAGGAGGCGCAACCCGAATGGCTGACGAGCGCACGCCGCAGCAGGGCACCCTGTTTGCCGACCCGGCACCGACTCCCGACGAGCACGTCGGCTACCGCGGACCTACCGCGTGTTCCGCCGCCGGCATCACTTACCGCCAGCTGGACTACTGGGCCCGCACCGACCTGGTAGCGCCGTCGGTTCGATCGGCCACCGGCTCAGGAAGCCAGCGGCTCTATTCGTTCAAGGACATTTTGGTGTTGAAGGTCGTCAAGCGACTGCTCGACACCGGCGTCTCGTTGCACAACATCCGCACGGCCGTCGATCACCTGCGGGCCCGCGGCGTCGAGGACCTCGCCCGGATCACGCTGCTTTCTGACGGCACGACGGTATATGAGTGCACCTCGTCAGAGGAAGTGGTTGACCTGCTGCGGGGCGGCCAGGGCGTATTTGGCATCGCGGTGAGTGGGGCGCTGCGCGAACTGGTCGGCTCGCTGGCGCAGCTGCCCAGCGAGCGGACTGACGGCGCGGACGTCTCACCTTTGCCGTCTGCCGCCGCAAGCAACGATGAGCTGGCCCGCCGCCGCAAGCAGCGCTCCGCCACCGCCTGACGCAATCTTCGTGCGGGTCACGCAAAGCCGAGGTCGAGGGTCACCGATCCTTTCGGGTCGGCCGTGAATCGACCTTCGCCGGTGACGCCGGCCAGCGCGCCGGTCCCGGAATCGGGCAGCACCGTGAGCGCGGCGCGCGCAACTCCGTCGGTGTATTCGCCGACGTGTTGCAGCACGAGGGTGCCGTCGCGGCCGCCGACCGAGCCGCGGACTCGTTCGATCCCGACGAACGTGGCGGTCCCATCCAGTCGGTAGGCCATCAGCCACTCGGTTACCGACTCGCCGTTCACGCCCCCCTGGTAGCGACGGGTAACGCTTGCCCTGGTGATCTTGCCCAGGTCAGCACCCTCGTCCACCGTTGTTTCGTCCCAGGATGCGACTTCAAACGTGGCGTTCAACGAATCGCCCATCTCGGCTCCTCTGTTGTGTGTGTCACACACACGTTATCGTGGGTGACGTGAGTCCGCCAGCTACATCTGACCAGACGGCCAGCTCGCGGGATCTGCGGCTGGGAAACCTGCTCGCAGCTGTGGCAATGGCGCTTTCTGACCGGGTGAGGAAGGCGACCGAGCTGGTGTCTGGGCAGACGGGTGCGGCTCCAGCCGCGTTGGTGATGCTGTCTCAGTCACTGCGCGGTGGCTCGATGGACGACCTGAGACGGGTGGTCGGCTTGACACCGTCCGGTGCGGTGCGCCTAGTCGACCGGCTCGTCGCCGAGGGGCTCGTCGAGCGGCGAGCGGGCGCAGATCGCCGTTCGCTGGCGCTGGTCCTGACACGTGCGGGACGTGCGGTCGCGCGGCGGATCAGCATGACCCGGGCCGATGCCGTCGCTGACGTGTTGGGCCAGCTCGCCGTGGACGACCGTGCCAGCTTGGAGTTACTGGCCGAGCGGTTGGTCGCGGCGCTCGTCGTCGAGCGGCTTGCCGATCGCGCAAGCGGCGAGGAACCCGCAGCTGGGTGGTTGTGCCGGCTGTGCGACCAAAAGGCATGTGGGCGACCGGAGGGACGCTGTCCGGCAGCAGCTGCCGCCGGTCGGCTGGTACCGTCATGATCGGCCGTCATACCCGCGCGGGAGAGTTCGTCCGCTGATGCGGACGGCGCCGAAGGGGCAACATCCCCGGAACCTCTCAGGCACACGGACCACGCGGTGAGGTCGCTCTGGAGGTAGGCCCCATGGGTCCCGACAGACGGGGAATCCGGGTGCCGACCGGTACCCCGGTACCCGTCCGTCCGGATCGAGCCGATGTCCGGCAACAGCCGAAGGTGACCTGACCGATGAGCGACTTGCCAAGCCTGTTCGATCTGGAGCACGCCTCGGCCTTCGAGGCCCGGCACATCGGCATCGCGGCAGCCACCGACCAGCAGCGCATGCTCGCCGCGGTCGGATACGACACGCTCGACGACCTGCTCGCCGCGGCGATCCCGGCCAGCATTCGTGAGCGGTCGGTGCTGAACCTGCCACCGGCTTCCGGTGAAGATGAGGTAGCCGCCGAACTACGCGAGCTGGCAGCCCGCAATCGGCAACTCACGTCAATGATCGGCCTCGGGTATTACGACACGATCACGCCCGCGGTGATCCGCCGCAATGTCCTCGAGAGCCCCGCCTGGTACACCGCGTATACGCCTTACCAGCCCGAGATCAGCCAGGGCCGGCTCGAGGCGCTCTTGAACTTCCAGACGATGGTCGAAGACCTCACCGCACTGCCCCTTGCCGGTGCCTCGCTGCTCGACGAGGGCACTGCCGCAGCCGAGGCGATGGCGTTGGCGCACCGGTCCTCGGCGGCGGCCAGGCGCGGCGCGGGTACCTTCCTCGTCGACGCCGACGTGCTGCCACAGACACTGGACGTGCTGCGCACCCGCGCCGTCCCGCTCGGGCTCACGGTCACCACGTTCGACTTAAGTACACCGCTGCCCGACGATGAGGTGTTTGGCGTGCTCCTGCAGTACCCGGGCGCGTCGGGGGCGGTACGGGACCTGGCTCCGGTGGTTGCCGCCGCGCACGAGCGGGGTGCATTGGTCACCGTCGCAGCCGACCTGCTGGCCCTCACCATCTTGACCCCGCCCGGCGAGTTCGGCGCAGACATGGCGGTCGGCAGTACTCAGCGTTTCGGCGTCCCGCTCGGGTTCGGCGGACCGCACGCGGGTTACCTCGCAACCCGCGCCGGACTGGAGCGGCAGCTGCCGGGTCGATTGGTCGGGGTTTCCGTCGACGCAGATGGCCAGCCGGCGTACCGGCTCGCCCTGCAGACTCGTGAGCAGCACATCCGCCGGGAGAAGGCAACCAGCAACATCTGCACCTCGCAGGTGCTGCTCGCGATCATCGCGAGCATGTACGCGGTCTACCACGGCCCGGATGGCCTGCGTGACATCGCGCGTCGGGTTCACCGGCTGGCCGCAATCCTGGCCGACGGCCTGCGCGAGGCCGCAGTCGAGGTGGTTGACCAGCCGTTCTTCGACACCGTGTCGGTTCGCGTTCCCGAACGGGCTGCCGAGGTCGTGGCGGCCGCGCTCGCCGAGGGCATCAACATCCGACAGATCGACGCCGACACGGTGGGCATTGCCTGCGACGAGAAGACGCGCCGTAGCGAGATCGTCGCCCTGTGGGGCGCGTTCGGCACCGCGCTGTCCTACGCCGACGTAACCCGGCTCGACGGTCAGCACCAAGGCGTCGTGCCAGACGCATTCCAGCGCACGTCCCCCTTCCTCACCCACCCGGTTTTCTCGGCGCACCGTTCCGAGACCGCGATGCTGCGTTACCTGCGCCGGCTCGCCGACCGCGACTACGCCCTCGATCGCGGCATGATCCCGCTCGGCTCATGCACCATGAAGCTCAACGCCACCACCGAGCTTGAGCCGATCACCCTGCCCGGCTTCGCCAACATCCATCCGTTCGCACCGGCCGGTCAGTTCGACGGGTATCAGCTCTTGTTCGACGATCTGCAACGGTGGCTCGCCGAGATCACCGGCTACGACGCCGTGTCGCTGCAGCCGAATGCCGGTTCACAGGGCGAGTTCGCCGGCCTGCTCGCGATCCGCGGATTCCACCTAGCGAACGGCGACGCGCACCGCGACGTGTGCCTGATCCCCGCCAGCGCGCATGGCACCAACGCCGCGAGTGCCGTCATGGCGGGTATGCGCGTCGTCGTGGTGAAGACCGGTGGCGACCAAGGCGAGATCGATCTGGACGATCTGCGCGCGAAGGTAGCCGAGCACGCCGACACGCTCGCCGCGATCATGGTCACCTACCCGTCCACCCACGGCGTGTTCGAGGACCACATCGGCATGGTGTGCGAGCTGGTGCACGACGCGGGCGGCCAGGTCTACGTGGACGGGGCGAATCTGAACGCCATGGTGGGGGTGGCCCGTCCAGGCAAGTTCGGCGCCGACGTTTCGCACCTGAATTTGCACAAGACGTTCTGTATCCCGCACGGCGGCGGCGGCCCGGGCGTCGGACCGATCGGCGTGCGCGCCCACCTCGCGCCGCACCTGCCGAACCACTCGGTTCAACCGGGCGCTGGGCCGACGAGCGGAAGCGGCGCGGTCGCAGCCGCGCCGTGGGGATCGGCGTCGATCCTGCCGATCACCTGGGCGTACCTGCGGCTGATGGGTCCGGACGGGCTGACTCGGGCCACCGGCGCCGCTATCCTGTCGGCGAATTACGTTGCCACCCGGCTCGCGCCGCACTACCCGGTGCTCTACACCGGGGCGCACGGACTGGTCGCGCACGAGTGCATCCTCGACCTGCGGGCAATCACCCGCGACACCGGCGTGACTGTCGATGACGTTGCCAAGCGGCTCATTGACTACGGGTTCCACGCGCCGACGATGTCCTTTCCGGTGGCGGGCACGCTGATGGTCGAGCCCACAGAGTCCGAGGACCTCGTTGAAATAGACCGCTTCGCCGCCGCGATGATCGCGATCAAGGCCGAGATCGATTCCGTCGCCGCGGGTACCTGGCCAGCCGAAGACAACCCGCTGGTGAACGCCCCACACACCGCGGCCTCGCTGCTGGCGGACTGGAAGCATCCCTACACCCGGGCCGAGGCTGCCTACCCGGCCGGTGTGAACCCGTCGGCCAAGTATTGGGCACCGGTGCGGCGCATCGACGGCGCATTCGGTGACCGGAACCTGGTGTGTGCCTGCCCGCCGGTGGAGGAGTACGCGTAACTGCTGGCCGTCGGTCCCCGGAAGGTTTGCGCTCAGCTTGTCTTTCGGTGCGCGGCCGCTGACAGTAGTTCGCGGCGACGAGCGGCGATGCTCTGACCGTCGGGCAGCAGTTCGCCGGTGTCTTCAAACAGCACGACGCCGTTGCAGAGCAGGCTCCACCCCTGTTCGGGGTGGGCGACCAGCACGTGCGCGGAATCGCGGTCGAAGGCGTCCGCTTCGGCGCATGGCGGGGTATGCGCGCAGGAGTGCGTGCGGGATTGCGCGGGTGTGGACGGTGCTTCGGTGGGCATCGGGCTGTCCCTGTAATCGCTTGCGGTGCTCGGACAAGCCCAAGTCTGCTCCCGAGAACGGCGAACTTCCAGCTGTGGCAACGCGCCGGACTCCGCGTGTTCCGTCCCAAACCGGGCAATACCGGCGGCAGCTTCTTGCCATCGCACGCATATCGGCTGTCCGGCCGCCAATTGCGTCTCGACCCGGTGGTCCCGTTTCGCCCGACTCGTCGGCTCAGTTAGTCAGGTACGGCCGAGCCGGTCCTGTGCCTCGCGAAGTTCGTGGCCTCGGGGGACCCAGTCGGCCAGTACCGCCGGCAGACCAGCCGCCCCCGCAGCTCGGATGACCTCGGGGTCGTCGTCGAGGACAGCGGCGATTCCGCGACTGCCGAGCGCGCGAAGCGCGTGCAACTTGAACTCTGCAGCCGGCCGACGATCGCGCTCCGGACGCATCACCAGGTCGCCGGCGGGCAGGCCTGCGGTCGCCAGCCAGTTGACGGTGATCCGCCGGAGAAACTCGGGGCGACCGGTGAGCCAGACGATGTCGTGTTCGCCGGCAAGCTTGGCCGCCAGCACCGCGCCCTCGGCGAGCACAGTGTCTTCGCCGGCTGCGGCGAAGAACTCAGCCCAGTCTTTGGGACGCCGCTGCAGATGGTGCAAGCGGTGCCGGACGTCAGCCACCACGCCGTCGATGTCCAGCACCGCGATGCTCATCGAGACGAGCCTAGAGGGGGCGCGCGGACCCGTCGTTCGCCGGTAGACTCCAGCTCTCGTGCGCTTCCTCGGACCGCTTCCGCCCCACGAGCTGACCTACGACGATGTCTTCATGGTCCCGGCTCGCTCCGATGTCGCGTCCCGGTTCGACGTCGATCTTGCGACATCGGACGGCAGCGGGGCGACGATTCCGCTGGTGGTGGCCAACATGACCGCCGTCGCCGGCCGGCGGATGGCCGAGACGGTCGCCCGCCGCGGCGCCCTCGCGGTCGTGCCTCAGGACATTCCCGCCGAGGTGGTCGCCGACGTCGTCGACTATGTCAAATCGCGCCATCTGGTGTTCGACACCCCGCTCACACTTGCCCCGCACAGTACGGTCGGCGACGCGCTGGCCTTGCTGCCCAAGCGGGCGCACGGGGCCGTGCTAGTGGTCGACGCGGCTCGGCCGGTGGGCGTCGTCACCGAGGCCGACTGCCTGGGCGCCGATCGCTTCGCCCAACTGCACCGGGTGATGTCGAGCCCGGTGCTCACGCTGCAGCGTGACGTCGACCCGCACAAGGCATTCGACCTGCTCGACGAGGCCCACCGGGGCCTGGCGCCGGTGGTCGATGACGCGGGGGAGTTGGTGGGCATCCTGACCCGCACGGCCGCATTGCGCTCGACGCTCTACCGTCCATCGGTCGACGCGGCGGGACGCCTGCGAATCGCTGCGGCGATCGGGGTGAACGGCGACGTCGCCCGCAAGGCCGCCCGGCTTTTAGACGTCGGCGCGGACGTCCTCGTCGTCGACACCGCGCACGGCCACCAGCAGCGCATGCTCGATGCGCTGGCCGCCATCCGCGCCCTGTCGCCAGCCGTGCCGGTGGTTGCCGGCAACGTAGTCTCCGCCGACGGGGTGCGTGACCTCGTCGCAGCCGGTGCCGACATCGTGAAGGTCGGCGTCGGGCCTGGTGCGATGTGCACCACTCGGATGATGACCGGCGTCGGGCGGCCGCAATTTTCCGCTGTAGTGGAGTGCGCAGCCGCAGCGCGCGAAGTCGGGGCGCACGTGTGGGCGGACGGCGGGGTCCGTCACCCGCGCGACGTCGCGCTTGCCCTGGCTGCCGGAGCCGCGTCCGTGATGATCGGTTCGTGGTTCGCGGGCACTTACGAGTCACCAGGTGATCTGCAGCGTGCACCGGACGGCCGGCTGTACAAGGAGAGTTACGGGATGGCGTCGGCCCGGGCGGTCGCCAGCCGGACGACCGGCGAAGGCGACTTCGACCGGGCCCGAAAGGCACTGTTCGAAGAGGGCATTTCAACCGGCCGGATGTATTTGGATCCGCAGCGGCCCGGTGTCGAAGACTTGATCGATTCGATCGTCGCCGGAGTGCGCTCGTCGTGCACCTACGCCGGCGCCGCCGACCTGGATCAATTCGCGGATCGCGCGGTGATTGGCGTGCAAAGCACGTCGGGATACGCCGAAGGCCGGCCGGTTCACAGCAGCTGGTGACCTCGCTAGACGCAGTGCCCGTGATCCTTGGTAGGCGAGCAGCGGTAGTGGCCGTCCAGCCGATAACACCCAAGCGAAGCCGCACAGCTCCAAGAGGTATGAGCCTTGATGGATGGTGGTGGTACTCGGACCGAAGAGGAGGAGCGCCCGGGCGCTTCACCTCCGAGCTGGTGAGGTTTCGATCCCGTTGCGACGAGACCGACAAACGGGGCTACCCTCGGTATTGATCCCGTCACTCGTCTGGACGTGCGCATGGCCGAACCGCAGCCGATGGTGCAGCCGTCGTCGACCCGTCGGTCGACTCGGATCTGGGCCGGGCTGGGCGCGGCGGTAATCGCCTTGTTCGCAACGCTGACCGGCGCATCCGCGCAGTTGCCGCTCGCCGATTCCGGCCAGGCCGCCGCGGCTTCCAACGAACCGGCAGCGGCACCGGCGGGGTCAACCTGGGACGTCCCAAAGCAGACTGCGGGCGCGATCGCTCCAGCTGCGGGGTCGACGGATCTGCCCACCCCTCCGGGGACATCCCCGCCAGCTGGAGGCGGCCCGCCGGCAGAACCGATCATCGCTGCCTTGGCGGCCGACGGCATCCCGAGCGTGGCACTGGATGCATATCGACGTGCCGCCCGATCCCAGCCATCCAGCTGCGGGCTGCCTTGGCCGCTGCTTGCCGCAATCGGGCGGGTCGAATCCGACCACGGGCGCTTCGGCGGCGCATTGCTGCGCACCGACGGGACGAGTACGCGCAAGGTGATCGGTATTCCGCTCGACGGCATCGGCTCCGCGCTGATCCGCGACAGCGATGGGGGTCGGCTCGATGGCGACCTCGTTTTCGATCGTGCGGTCGGCCCGATGCAGTTCATCCCGTCGACCTGGGCGGGTTACGGTGTCGACGGCAACGGCGATGACGTCGTCGATCCGTTCAACATCTACGACGCCGCCGCAGCGGCTGCTGGGTATCTATGTGCCGCCGGCGGGGACTTGAGTACGTCCGCAGGTCAGATCCGCGCCGTCCGGGCCTACAACGACTCCTCGGCGTACCTGGCCAATGTGTTCGCGCTCGAGAAGGCCTATGCAGCTGGTGTCCCCGGAGTGACCATTCCGATTCTCGGCGTCGAGCCGGCACCAGATTCCGGTCCGACTCTGCCTCCGGTAAACCCCGGTCCGCCGCTCGCCACGACGGATCCAGCGCTTTCGTC
>JBDUCV010000065.1:0-11826 GCA_040003255.1 Actinomycetota bacterium | reverse complement strand
CTCCATCGCGTCCTGGATGGACGGCGGCGGGTCGATCGCCTTGATCTCGACGCGGGCCACCCGAATTCCCCACGGGCCGGTCGCTTCATCCAGCACGCCGCGCAGCTGAGTGTTGATCTGATCCCGGCTGGTGAGTGTCTCCTCCAGGTTCAACGCGCCGACGACGTTGCGCAGCGTGGTGATCGTGAGCTGCTCGACGGCCTGGATGTAGTTCTGGATTTCATAGGTTGCGGACCGTGGATCGGTGACCTGGAAGTAGATCACCGAGTCGATCGCCACGGTCAGGTTGTCGCTCGTGATGACTGGCTGGGGCGGGAAGCTGACCACCTGTTCGCGCAGGTCGATCAGCGGACGCATGCGGTCGACGAATGGCACCAGGATCGCAACTCCGGGTCCCTGCGTACGGATGTAACGGCCGAGCCGCTCGACGACGGCGGCCCGTGCCTGCGGCACGATCCGCACGCTGCGCAGAAACACGAGCAGTGCCAGTAGCACTACGACGATGACGGCGATCAGGACGGCACTCATGCGGGGCCCTTCCGGGATGTTGGGTGTCTGGTTACGGCGCGCGCCAAACGATTGCGGTGGCGCCGGAGATCTCCATGACCTGCACGGTGCTACCCGCCGGCAGCTCCTGCGTGGTGTCGAAGGCGCGCGCGGTCCAGTCCTGCCCGTTCAGCCGAACAAGCCCGTGCTGGGCATCGACTTTGTTGAGCACGAGAGCGTCCTTGCCGACCAGCGCGGCCGTACCCATTGGGTGTGCCCCGACGCCGAGCAGGTGACGACGGGCCACCGGGCGAACGAAGGCCAGTAGGCCGATGGCAACCGCGATGGCCACGATGAGCTGGATCGGAGCCGGGGCGCCGGCGCCTGCGGTGATCGCCCCAGCGGCGGCCCCGCCCGCGCACATCACCAGCACGAGGTCGAGCGAGAGCGTCTCGGCCCCGGCCAGGACGCCAGCGGCGATCAACCACACCAACCATGCGGGCATAGATCAATCCTGGCACGACCAAGTCGGTCGCTGCTATGAAACGTTCACCACCCGGCGACGAACCCGATCGTTGGCCGAGCCTCTAACCTCGGACGGGTGACCCGACTGCGCAGCGGACCGCTCGCCGCCTGGGCGTCGGCGTGGCTCAGCGGCCTGGCCGCCTCGGACGAGGTGCTGCGGGCCACGATGGAGGGCGACCGTGCCCATCGGGTGCAGGGCTTACCCGGCACCGGCGACTCGGCGGTGCCGCTCAGCGAGGTCCTCATCGAGTGGCGCCGGCGCTCGGCGCGAACACGTCTCGTGCTGCCGGTGCCCGGTGACCTGCGCGGCGTGCCCGGGCCGGGCGGGTTTCGCGCCGCGGCGGTGGATGCCGGCGAGGCGGTGTTCGGCTCAGGCCTCGGGTTAGTGCCCGACCTGTTCGATCACCCGGCGAGCAGCGCTCCCCCGTCGGTCACTTGGCACGCCTACGAGGTAGCCGATCCGCCGCCGGACCCGCTCGACGTGGCGCAGGCGCGGCTCGAGCTCACCGAGACCATCCGCGCGTGCGCGACCGCACTGGCCGCGGCAGACGTCGCCCGTTGGACCGACGCGATGGGTGAGGCGCTCACTGACGCGCGGCGTGCCGGTGAGCGGCCGAACCTGCCTCCGGGGTTTCCGCCAGTCGCCGTCCATCTCGTGGCTCAGGCCGAGCGGCTGCACGCGATCCTCGACGTCGCGGCCTTGGACCCGGTCGGCGGCGCCGTGACCCGCGCCGGAATGGCAACGCGGGCCAATACGCTGCGCCCGCTCGCCACCGCCGTCCGTCGGGCCCGGCTGGCCGGGTACAACGCCGGGCCGTACTAGCTATGGCGTGCTAGCCCACGGGTTCAGCTCCCGGCTGCGCGAGTGGCTGCGGGACGGCTTGCTGCCGGGCAGCAGCCCGCGGGGCAGTCGATGCCACTGACACCCAAGGAACCGAGCGATCCGCGCGGCGCACCGTCGATCTCTTCCAGCACCAGCTCACGCACCATGGCAACGAACGCCGGATGTGTCCCCGCCGTCGCAGCCCGGGCGAAGGCCAGCCCGAGATCCGCGGCTGTCTTCGCGGCCTCGGTGTCGAGGTCCCAGCGGACCTCCAGGTGGTCGGACACGAAGCCAGTCGGACTGACCACGACAGCACCTGCACCGCCCGCCGCGATCTTGACCAGGTGATCATTTACGTCGGGCTCGAGCCACGCCACCTGCGGCGGTCCGGAACGGGACTGCCAAACGAGGTCGTACTGGGCGCCCGGCCCCCGGACCGCGGCAGCCACCAGGCGAGCGGACTCCCGTTGCTGGGCGAGATACAGACCGTTCGCGGCCGGCCCCGAGGTGTCGTTCATCGACACCGGAATCGAGTGCGCCGTGAAGACCAGGCGCGCGTGGGCGCGCAGCCCGGCCGGCAGTGTGGCCAGCGCGGTGCGCACACCGGCGGCATTGGCCTCGATGAAGCCGGGGTGGTCGAAGTAGTGGCGCAGCTTGCGCAGTTGCGGGGCATCCGGTCCGATCGAGGCGCGCGCATCGGCCAGGTTCTCGCGGTACTGCCGGCAACCCGAATAGGACGAGGTCGCACTCGTCGCGAGCACCAAGGCGCGCCGCACGCCGTCCTGACGCATCTGACGCACCGCTTCGGTCACGTAGGGGTGCCAATTGCGGTTGCCCCAGTACAGCCGCAGGTCGATGCCGGCGCCATCGAAGTCGGCGCTGATCGCGTCGAGCAGCGCCCGATTCTGGGTGTTGATCGGTGAGACACCGTTGAAGTGCCGGTAATGTCCGGCGACCTCGGCGAGCCGCTCGTCGGCGATACCACGTCCACGGGTCACATTGCGCAGGAACGGCAGCACGTCGTCGGGACCTTCGGGACCGCCGAATGACAGCAGCAGCAGCGCGTCGTAGCCGCCCGGCACCTACACCCCCATAGCGTGGAACCCACCGTCGACATGGACGATCTCGCCGGTCGTGGCGGGCAACCAGTCCGACAGTAACGCCGCCGCGGATCGGGCGACCGGTTCGGCGTCGGCGTTGTCCCAGCCCAGCGGCGCCCGGCTGTCCCAAGCGTCCTCGAACTGCGCGAAGCCTGGAATGCTTTTCGCCGCCATCGTCCGGATCGGACCGGCCGAGATCAAGTTGACCCGGATCCGGCGCGGGCCCAGCTCGCGGGCCAAATAGCGCGACGTCGACTCCAACCCGGCCTTCGCCACCCCCATCCAGTCGTAGGCGGGCCAGGCAATCGAGGCATCGAACGTTAGCCCGACGATCGATCCGCCGGCCTCGCCGAACAGCGGCAGGGTCGCGACGGCCAGCGACTTCAACGAGAATGTCGACACCTGGACCGCGGTCGCGACGTCGTCCCATGGCGCGTCGAGAAAGCCGCCGCCGAGGCAGGAGGCCGGCGCGAAGCCGATCGAGTGCAGTACGCCGTCCAGGCCGTCCACGTGCTCGCGCACTCGATCGGCCAGCGAAGCCAGATGTCCGGAGTCGGCCACATCGAGTTCGACGAGCGCCGCCGGCTGCGGCAACCTGCGCGCCACCCGTTCGACCAACGACATCCGCCCGTAGCCGGTGAGCACCACCGTCGCGCCCTGTTGCTGGGCGACCCGGGCCACTGCGAAGGCGATCGAAGCATCGGTGATTATGCCGGTGATCAGCAGCCGCTTGCCATCGAGCAGTCCCATCAGATCCCCATTCCCAGGCCGCCGTCGACCGGTAGCACCGCGCCCGAGATGTAAGCCGCGGCATCGGAGGCGAGGAACACCGCCGCACCGGCGATCTCCTGCACCGTGCCGTACCGACGTAGCGGCACGTTGGCCAGAATTTCGGCCTTGCGTACCTCGGTCATGCCGGCGGTCATGTCGGTATCGACGAAGCCGGGCGCGATGACGTTCGCAGTGATCGAACGGCTGCCGAGCTCGCGCGTAATCGCTCGCGCGAGGCCGATCAAGCCCGCCTTGCTCGCCGCGTAGTTCGCCTGCCCGGGAGCGCCCATCAGCGCCACGACGGACGATATGAAGATCATCCGTCCACGCCGCACCTTGAGCATGCCGCCGGCGGCGCGCTTGGAAACCCGGAACGCCCCGGTCAGGTTGGCGTCGAGCACCCGGCTAAAGGATTGCTCGCTCATCCGCAGCAAGAGCGTGTCGTCGGTGATTCCAGCGTTGGAGATCAGCACCTCCACCGGCCCCTGTTCGGCTTCCACTGCGGAGAACGCAGCGTCGACAGCATCGGTGTCGGTGACGTCGCATTGCACGCCGTACAGGCCATCGGGGGCGCCAGAGCCCCGATGCGTGACGGCGACGGCGTCACCAGATGCGGCGAACGCCTGGGCGATAGCCAGCCCGATGCCTCGATTTCCTCCGGTGACCAGCACAGATCGACTCACCGGGCGCACGCTAGCCGATGCGGCGGCGGTCAGCACCAGCCGCCCGACCGCCGGTAGGTTCGGCGCATGCGCGCGATCGAGATCACCGAGTTCGGCGGGCCGGAGACCCTGAAGGTTCGCGAGCTACCGGACCCGCAGCCGACCGACGGGCAGCGGGTGTTCGATGTGCTGGCGGCGGGTGTCAACTATGCCGACACTCATCAAACCGAGGACAGTTATCTCGCCAAGCAAACCCTGCCGATGATCCCGGGCGGCGAGGTCGTCGTTCGGGATCCGGACGGCCGACGGTTGCTGGGCCTGCTCAGTTCCGGTGGCTATGCCGCGCGGGTGGCTGCCGATCCGAGGCAGCTGTTCCCGATTCCCGACCAGGTCGGCGACGCGGCCGCGCTGATCGCCCTCGTCCAGGGCTCGACCGCCTGGCACCTGCTGCGCACCAGCACCCAGCTGCGGCCGGGAGAGTCGGTGGTCGTGCACGCTGGCGCCGGCGGGGTCGGTACGATCGCGATCCAGCTCGCCAAGCGATGGGGCGCCGGCCGGGTGATCGCCACCGCGTCCAATTCGACCAAGCGCGACCTGGCGCTAGAACTCGGGGCCGACGCCGTCGTCGACTCCACCGCGGATGCGCTAGACACCGAACTGCGCAAGGCGAACAACGGCAACCGGGTCGACATCGTGCTGGAGATGACCGGCGGTCGGGTGTTCGAGCAGAGCCTCGCCGCGCTGGCACCGCTCGGCCGGCTGGCGGTGTTCGGCATGGCCGGCCGGATGCCGCCCACCCCGATCGTGCCTGCGACGTTGATGGCCCGCAGCGCCGCCGTGATCGGGTTCTGGCTTGTGCATGTCGTGCAGCGGCCAGCGCTATTCGCCGAGTCGGTGAACGACCTGCTCACCTTGCTGGCGACGGGCGAGCTCCGCGCGGTGCTCGGCAAGACATACCCCCTCGCCCGCGCGGGCGATGCGCACCGAGCGCTGCGCGATCGCTCGTCGGTCGGCAAGCTCGTTCTCGACCCGCAGGCCTAGTGCACGACTGCCTTCTCGGCCCCGGCACCGGTCAGGCTGCGAACCTCCATCTCGGCGAACTTCTCTTCACTGGACCGCTCGCGACTGGTCAACGAGCCGATGATCCCGAGCAGGAATGACAGCGGGATCGACACAATGCCCGGGTTGTCGAGCGGGAACCAGTGGAAGTCCACCGACGGGTCGGTGAACATCGACGGGCTCTTGCCGTCAGCTGCGGCCGGCTTACCCGACACGACCGGCGAGAAGGCGATCAGCAGCAGGCACGAGACCAACCCGCCGTAGATGCTCCACAGCGCACCGCGGGTGTTGAACCGTCTCCAGAACAATGAGTACAGGATTGTCGGCAGGTTCGCGCTTGCCGCGATCGCGAACGCGAGCGCCACCAGGAAGGCGATGTTCTGGCCGTTCGCGAGGATGCCGCCGAAGATGGCGAGGACACCGATCACCACCGCGGTGATGCGGGCGACCCGCACCTCGCCCTCCCCGGTCACCGTGCCACGCTTGATCACGTTGTTGTAGACGTCGTGGGCGAACGAGGCACTGGCGGTGATCGTGAGCCCGGCTACAACGGCGAGGATCGTGGCGAACGCGACCGCGGCGATCACGCCGAGCAGGATCGTCCCGCCCAGTTCATAGGCGAGCAGCGGCGCCGCCGAGTTAGCCTTGCCGGGCGCGGCGAGGATCGCCTTCGGCCCCACCAGCGCACCGGCGCCGAATCCCAGTACGAGGGTGAACAGGTAGAAGATGCCGATCAGCCAGATTGCCCACACCACACTGCGCCGGGCTTCACGCGCCGACGGCACGGTGTAGAAGCGCATCAACACGTGCGGCAGGCCCGCAGTGCCGAGCACCAGGGCGAGCCCCAGTGACAGGAAGTCCAGCTTCGTGGTGTCGGTCTTGCCGTATTGCTTGCCCGGGTTCAGCAGCTTAGACCCGGTCTTGCCCGCCTCTTTCACCGCGTCGCCGAGCACCGATGACAGGTTGAAGCCGTACCTGGCCAGCACCCACACGGTCATGACGCCTGCGCCGATCACGAGCAGCGTGGCCTTGATGATCTGCACCCAAGTGGTGCCGCGCATGCCTCCGATCAGCACGTAGGCAATCATGATCGCGCCGACAATCGCGATGACGAAGCCTTGTCCGGTCTTGTTGTCGACGCCGAGTAGCAAGGCCACCAGGCCACCCGCGCCAGCCATCTGGGCCAGTAGGTAGAAGAACGAGACCACCAGGGTGGAGATCCCGGCCGCGGTGCGCACAGGGCGTTCGCGCAGCCTGAAGGACAGCACGTCGGCCATCGTGAACCGGCCGGTGTTACGCAGCAGTTCCGCGACCAACAACAGAGCCACAAGCCACGCGACGAGGAAGCCGATCGAGTAGAGGAATCCGTCGTAGCCGAAGATGGCGATCGCGCCGGCGATGCCGAGGAAGCTCGCCGCCGACAAGTAATCGCCGGCCAGGGCGATGCCGTTCTGCGGCCCGGTGAAGTTGCGTCCGCCGGCGTAGAAGTCGGCCGCGCTGCGGTTCTGCCGCGAGACGCGCAGCACGATGCCGAGCGTCACCACCACGAACGCACCGAAGATCAGGATATTGACCGCCGGCTTGCCGGGCGTATCGGCCGCGAGCAGGGTGCCGGCGGCGCTCATCGCGCCACCTCCGGGACATCGTGGCCGGTGACCCGGGCGGCGAGTTCATCGGCCATCGGGTCGAGCTTGCGGTCTGCCCACCGGGCGTAGAGCATCGTGATCAGGAACGTCGAGGCGAACTGCAGCAGCCCGAAGATCAAGCCGAGATGGATGTTGCCGATCACCTTGCGGCTCATAAAGTCCGAGGCGTAGTTCGACAGCAGGACGAACAGGAAGTACCAGATCAGGAAAATCGCGGTCAGCGGGAAGACGAAGCGGCGGAAGGTACGCCGCAGCTGCGCGAATTCCGGTGACTGGTTCACGGCGAGGTGGTTGCCTTGGTGTGCCGGATCTTCCGTGTCGGGGAGACTACTCATTGCGGATCTCCTTACCGCCGTCCCGGGCACCCGCTGGCCGGGAATCTGAAGTCGGTCAGCGCACCGTAGGGTCCGTAACCGCTTACAGGGCAGTATCTCTGCTACGCCGTGTTGCGTGTGCCCCGCGATCGGCTCAGAGCAGGCGTCCGCCCCAGAGCAGCGACGTGCCCGCGGCGGCGAGGGTGAACAGCAGGCCGACCGCAAGGAAGCGCCAGCTGATCTCCCGGCGTGCCTTTGTGTAGCCGATCTGCGACCCGATGTCCTGGTAGACCGATTGCAGCTCGCCGGCCGAGGCAGCGGTGTGGAACGAACCGCCCGTGCCCTGCGCCAGCGCACGCAGCGTGGGCTTGTCGGCCGGCACCCGAGCGGTGCCTTCACCGGGGATGGTGACCGTGCCGGCATCGGTTCCGAACGCGATCGTCGATACCGCTATGCCGGCTCCGCGGGCCGCGTCCGCAGCCTGCGTCGGCGTACGGCCCTTGTTGCTCGCCCCGTCACTCATCAGCACGATTCGGGCGGGGGCAGGCTTGTCGTCCTTCGCGGTCGTTGCCTTGCTGAACACGGTGATCGCGTCCAGGCAGGTGAACACGGCTTCACCGATCGCGGTCGAGTCCTGCAGCTCCAACCCGTCGATCGCTACCTTCAGCGAGTCCCGATCGATGGTCGGCGGGACGACCACGCTGGCGCTACCGCCGAACTTGACCAGTCCGACGTTGATACGCGGGGGCAGCAGCTCGACGAACTGCTTCGCCGCGCTCTTCGCCGCATCGATCCGGTTTGGTAGGACGTCATCGGCTTGCATCGAAAGCGAGACGTCTAGGGCGAGCATGACGGTTGCCCGGTCACGTGGCACCCGGACCGATGCCGTCGGCTGTGCCGCGCCGATCGTCAGCACCGCCAGCCCGGCCATCAACAGAGCGAACGTCAGGTGCCGGCGCCATCCCGGCCGCCGCGGCGCCACGCTGGCGAGCAGCTCGACGTTGCTGAATCGGGCGACGTACTTCTTGCGCCGCAACTGCAGCACCACGTATGCCACCAACGCCGCCGTTACCGGGATCAGCATCAGTAACCACACCGGGGACAGGAAGCCCATCAGCCACCCACCCGTGATCCGACGATGGACCGGCGTCGCGCGACCACGAACTCGACGACGTCGGTGAGCCAGTCCCGATCGGTACGCAGCTGCAGGTGCGCCGCACCCGCGTGCCGCAGTGCGGCTGCGATTCGGGTGCGCTGATCGTTTGCCGCCGACGCGTACCGCTCGCGAAGTTCCGGACGCGAGGTCTGCACCTCGAGCTGCCGCCCGGTCTCCGGGTCGACGAAGGTCATCAGCCCGGCGGCGGGTAGCTCCAGCTCGCGCGGATCGAGCACCTCGATCGCCAGCAGCTGATGCCGTCCACCCAGTGCACGCAGTGGCCGCTCCCAGTCCGGCTCGCCGAGGAAGTCGGACACCACGGCCACCAACCCGCGGAGACGGGGTGGTCGACGCAACTGTTCGAGCGCTCCGGCCAGATCGCCGTGCCCGCCGGACGCGGCCCGCGGCGTGGTGGCGATGCGGGTCATCAGATGGCGGGCGTGCGCGATGCCGGTAGCCGCCGGGATTCGGTAGCTGCGCTCACCGGTGACAACCACCGCACCGACCCGGTTGCCGACCCGGGCCGTAAGGTGCACGACAGCGGTGATGGCCGCCAACACCAGTTCTCGCTTCTCGCTCAGAGCGGTGCCGAAGTCGACGCTCGGCGACAAGTCGACAGCGAGCCACGTCTCCAGTTCGCGGTCAGCGACGGTCTGCCGGACGTGCGGGATGGTCGTGCGGGCCGTCACCGGCCAGTCCATTCGCCGCACGTCATCGCCTGGGCTGTAAAGCCGAGACTCGCCTGCCTCCGATCCCGGTCCTGGCACCAGGCCGAGGTAGTTACCCTGCAGCAGGCCGTCCAGCCGCCGACGGACGATCAACTCCAGCCGACGCAGCAGCGCTTCGGCCGAAGCGACGTCGAGCGCGGGCGCCGCCGCGTCGCTCACGCGGTGCGTTCCCACCCACGCTGCTCGCCCGCCGGCTGGCCGTAACCCGGCCGACCGCCAGCCGGAGGCAGCACCGGACTGGTCGCTCGTTGGCGCGGGGCCACCTGCGGCAGCGGAATCGTCTGCAGCACGCGGCGCACCGCATGCGAGGCGGGCACGCCGTCCGCGATCGCGTCGTAGGACAGCACCATCCGATGCGCCAGTACGTCGGCGGCGACATCGAGCACGTCCTGCGGAAGGACGTAGTCGCGCCCACGCAGCAGCGCGATGGCGCGCGCAGCGGCCACCATCCCGAGGCTGGCGCGGGGACTGGCTCCATAGGACACCCACTGCGCAACATCGGGCATCCCGTGCTGTTCGGGATTGCGGGTGGCGACGACGACGCGCACGACATAGTCGACGATGGCATGGTGTACGAACACGCGGGCGGCGGTGTGCTGCAGACGCAACAGCTCCTCGGTCGAGATCACCGCATTGGCAACCGGCGGCTCGACGCCCATTCGATAGACGATCTCGCGCTCCTCGGCGGTCGTCGGGTAGTCGACGGCGATCTTCATCAAGAACCGGTCACGCTGGGCTTCGGGCAGCGGGTAGACGCCTTCGCTCTCGATCGGGTTCTGCGTGGCGAGCACGAGGAACGGCGATGGCACCGGGTACCGCGTCCCGCCGATGGACACCTGCCGCTCGGCCATCACCTCGAGCAGCGCCGACTGCACCTTGGCCGGCGCACGGTTGATCTCGTCGGCAAGGACGAAATTCACGAACACCGGGCCCAGCTCGGTGTCGAAGCGTTCGCTGCTCGGCCGGTAGATGCGCGTGCCGACGATGTCGGACGGCACGAGGTCGGGAGTGAACTGCAGCCGGGCGAATGACCCGGTGACCGTGCGGGCAAGGGTTTCGACCGCCAAAGTCTTGGCCACGCCAGGCACGCCCTCGAGCAGGCAGTGCCCCTTGGCGAGCAAGCCGACGAGCAGACGCTCGACCAAGCGCTCCTGGCCGACGATGACGCGCTTGACCTCGAACATCACCCGCTCGAGGGCGGTCGCGTCGGCGGCCGGAGTGTGCGGGTTGGACGAGTCGGTCACTCGTGGCTCCGTCTCTGCTGGTGGCTGCGCGGCCTCACGGTACGGGACCAAGCTGTACCGTGACCGTGGTGGAACAGTCCACCGCCGGTGACGAGCCCCGCTGCTGCGCGCGCGGATGCCGAGCCTCGGCCACCGAGGATCTGCAATGGCGTAATCCGCGGCTCCACGACACGTCGCGGGTAAAACACTGGCTGGCGTGCGCCGAGCACGCCGACGGCCTCGCCGATTTCCTCGCCCGTCGCGCTTTCTTGCTCGACCGAGTCAGCCGCCGATAGCCGACATTGGCCGGGCGGGCTGGACAAAGTCCGCTCGGCCGATGCCGTGACCTGATTGCTTACCGGCCACCGCCGTGCGAATCAGTGCCGAAAGTTCGTCCGTCCCGGCACCATCGCGCAAGGGACCACGCAGGTCGGTCTCGAACTGGGCGAACAGGCAGGTGCGCAGTTGACCGTCGGCGGTAAGCCGGAGGCGGTCGCAGTCGCGGCAGAACGGCCGGGTCACCGAGGCGATGATGCCGAGCCGTCCCGGCCGGGTCGGCCAGCTGTCGGCGTGGGGCCCGTCGAGTACCTCGAAGGACTCGGCCGGTGCTGTCCCCCGGTCGGTGCGGCCAATCGCGCGCAGCTCGAACCGCTCACTCAGCAGCTCGAGAATCTCCTCGGCGCTCACCATCACCTGCCGGGACCACTCGTGTTGGGCATCGAGCGGCATGTGCTCGATGAAGCGAAGCTCGTGACCCGACTGCAACGCCCAGTTCAGCAGGTCCGGGGCCTCGTCGAGGTTGCTGCCACGCATCAGCACGGCGTTGATCTTGATCGGGCGCAGGCCGGCGGCCGCCGCGGCGGCGATTCCGGCCAGGACGTCCTCGAGCCGGTCGCGTCGGGTGAGCTGCTGGAATCGCTCGCGATCCAGCGTGTCGACGGAGACGTTGATCCGGTCCAAACCGGCCTCGACGATGGCGGTGGCGGTACGTACCAGGCCGAGGCCGTTTGTCGTCAACGTCACTTCCGGACGCGGATTCAGCCGCGTCAACTGGGCGATGACGTCGGGCAGGGTGCGGTGAAGCAGTGGTTCGCCTCCGGTCAGCCGGATGCTGCGTACGCCCAGCCGCACGAACACCTCGGCCAGCCGCAGGATTTCCGGGTCGGTGAGCAGTTCGGGCGTCCGCAGCCACGGCAGGCCCTCAGCCGGCATGCAGTACGTGCAGCGCAACGAGCACTTGTCGGTCAGTGAGATCCGCAGATCGGTGGCCACTCTGCCGAACTGGTCGACGAGTCCGACGGCCGGTGCCGGCGTCAGAGCAAGCTCGGCCGAC
>JBDUCV010000121.1:0-3535 GCA_040003255.1 Actinomycetota bacterium | reverse complement strand
TCAGCTCGCCGACCGTGCGCAGGCGCCGGTTGCCGAAGTGGTCGATGTCGTCGACACCGACGTCGTCGGCACCCGCGTGCAGCTTCACCACGTATTCGATCGTGGCGACGATGTCGTCCTCGGTCAGCACGCCCTGGTTGACCGGCAGGCCGACGCCCAGCTTCTTGTTGACCTTGTAGCGGCCGACCTTGGCCAGGTCGTAACGCTTCTGGTTGAAGAAGAGGTTGTCGAGCAGCGTCTGCGCGGACTCGCGCGTCGGCGGCTCGCCCGGGCGCAGCTTGCGGTAGATGTCGAGCAGGGCGTCGTCCTGGCCTGTCGTGTGGTCCTTCTCCAGGGTGACGCGCATCGACTCGTAGTCGCCGAAGCGCTCGAGGATGCGGGCGTCGTCCCAGCCGAGGGCCTTGAGCAGGACGGTGACACTCTGGCGGCGCTTGCGGTCGATGCGTACGCCGACCGTGTCGCGCTTGTCGATCTCGAACTCGAGCCAGGCGCCGCGGGACGGAATCACCTTGCAGGAGTAGGTGTCCTTGTCGGAGGTCTTGTCGATCGCCTTGTCGAAATAGACGCCAGGCGAACGCACCAGCTGCGACACGACGACACGCTCGGTGCCGTTGATCACGAAGGTGCCCTTGGGCGTCATCATCGGGAAATCGCCCATGAAGACCGTCTGGGACTTGATCTCACCGGTGGTGTTGTTGGTGAACTCCGCCGTCACGAACATCGGGGCGGCGTACGTCATGTCCTTGTCCTTGCACTCCTCGACGGAGTACTTGGTCGGCTCGAACCGGTGGTCGCGGAACGAGAGGGACATGGTGCCCTGGAAGTCCTCGATCGGGCTGATCTCCTCGAATATCTCCTCGAGGCCCGAGGTCATCGGGATATCCGCGCGGCCATCGGCCTTCGCCGAGGCGACCCTGGCCTGCCAGAGTTCGTTGCCGACGAGCCAATCGAACGAATCGGTCTGCAGTGCGAGCAGATTCGGAACCTCTAGCGGTTCGCGGATCTTGGCAAAGCTGATGCGGGAGTTCTTGCGCGAGGCGGCCAAGAGGGGTCCTTCCAGGGCCTGATGTGAACTTGTGCGCGGGCACGCGAGTTGCCCTCACGGTCGGGACTCCCGCTATATGAAGCGACCTGAGGAGGAGGGCAAGCCAAAGTTGCAGTCTAGCCGGAGGCTGGACTGCTGTCGAGGTGGGGGGTCTTCGTCTCCACTTGTGCGACTAGGAAACCTCGCGCCGGGCGGCTCGTCAAGTAGATCCGGGGAGTCTGTAGGCGGCCTTTGTCCGGATACGGCCGCGGGCGGCCACACCCGTGAGGGGTGACCGCCCGTCGTACGACGTGCTGGCGTGGCTGGTTTGTGCTGACTACTTGACCGTGACGGTGGCGCCGGCACCCTCGAGCGCGGCCTTGCCCTTCTCGGCAGCTTCCTTGTTGACCTTCTCCAGGACGGCCTTCGGGGCGCCGTCAACGAGGTCCTTGGCCTCCTTGAGGCCCAGGTTGGTGAGGGCGCGCACCTCCTTGATGACCTGGATCTTCTTGTCGCCGGCCGCTTCGAGAATGACGTCGAACTCGTCCTGCTCGACAACTTCCTCGACGACGGCGGCAGCGCCGCCGCCACCGCCCTGCACGACCGGGGCGGCAGCCGTGACACCGAAGGTGTCCTCGAACTGCTTCACGAATTCACTCAGCTCGATCAGCGTCATTTCCTTGAACGCGTCGAGCAGCTCGTCGGTGCTGAGCTTCGCCATGGTGGCGGTTCCTTTCGGTTTGTCAGGCCATCGGCCTGACGTCTGTCGGGTGGGTGCTGCGGCGTACGCCGTCAGACGTCGGCTCAGGCCTCGGTCTCGGTCTCGGTCTCGCTGGCTACTGCTGCATCTTCTGGCGCTGCAGGTGCTTCTTCAGTGGGTGTTACTTCAGCTGGTGCTTCTTCGGTTGCCGGTGCTTCTTCGGTCGCGGGTGCTGCTTCGGTCTCGGCTACCGCCTCCGCCTCGGCTACCGCCTCCGCCTCGGGTGCCACGGCTTCGGGTGCCTCGGCTTCGGGTGCTTCGGCTTCGGGTGCTTGGGTCTCGGGGGCATCCGCTGGCGGAGCTTCGCCGGTCGTTGCCGCCGGCTCCTCCTCGACGACGGCCGGCGTGCCGGCACCGCCACGCAGGATCGACGGGTCGGCTTCGGCCTTCTGCCGAAGCGCTTCGCTGAGCTGCGCCATCTTTGCCGGCAGCGCGGTGAAGGCGTAGAGCGCCTGCGCCATCGTTGCCTGCATCGCACCGGCGAGCTTGGCGAGGAGGACCTCACGCGACTCGAGCGACGCAATCTTGCTGATGTCGGCGGGCGTGAGGGTCCTGCCCTCCATGAATCCGCCCTTGACCACCAACAGTGGGTGGGTCTTGGCGAACTCGCGGATGCCCTTGGCCGCGTCGACAGCGTCGCCCTTGATGAAGGCGATCGCCGTCGGCCCTTCGAGCAGGGCGTCGAGTCCTTCGAGTCCCGCTTCCTTGGCCGCGATCTTGCTGAGCGTGTTCTTGACGACGGCGTACTTGACGCCGGTGCCTAGTGAGCGCCGCAGTTCGGTGATCTCCGCGACACGCAGTCCGCGGTACTCCGTCAGCACGGTGGCTGACGACGTCCGGAACGCGTCGGCGATCTCCGCTACTGCAGCGGCTTTATCGGACCTCGCCATGGGCCTCCCATCGTTTTCAGCGCCGGTCTGGACACGGGCCCCTGCACGAGAAAACGAGAAACGCCCCGGCGCAGCTGCGCACGGGGCGGCACCGTCGTCGTACGACAACGGGTGCTGCACTGTCACACCTGCGCGGGCCGCCCGCTCGAATGCGGGACCTTCAGCCGTGCGAACACGGCAACCGGCGGTCTTTGGCTTCGGTCAGGGTACGGGCGGTGGGCGCCCCGGTCAAAGCGAGTACGCCGCCGAGCCGGACTTCTGGCTAGATCGGGATGTCGATGAACGGCGAGGAGTAGCTGCTCGCACGGCCGAGGACCTCGGCGGCTTCGTCGCGGGACATCTCGGCGGCGCGGCGTTCGGCCTCGATGATCAACGGGAAGATGCGTACGTCGCCGGCTGTCGCAATTCCGGTGATCTCGTTGTGCGACAGGACCCACGCCACCGCAGCGTCGATCGTCGCCTGGTCGTCGAACGGCTCGTACCAGGTGGCGTAGCGGTGGTCGTCGTCGTCGCGCGGCCAGTTGCGGCGGGCGGCGGACTTGATGATCATGAGCGCGATGTCGTGGCGCTTGACCTCCTCGACCAGCCGCTCATAACCGTCGAGGTAGTCGGGGTCCTGGGCGAGCACCCAGTTGAGCGGCGACAGAACGCTGTCGAACGGGAAACGGCGCAGCGCCTCGAGGTGGGTCGCCGGCGCGTCATGGCTGTGGCCGGTGATGCCGATCCAGCTGGCAAGGCCTTCGTCGCGGGCGCGCACCACGGCTTCGAGGGCGCCGCCTGCCGCGGTGACGAGGTCGAGCCGCTCCAGGTTGCCGACCGAATGTAGCTGGATCAAGTCGATGTGGTCGGTCTGCAGCCGTT
>JBDUCV010000015.1:0-36569 GCA_040003255.1 Actinomycetota bacterium | reverse complement strand
AGCGCCTGGCCAAGTTGGCCGGCGGTGTTGCGGTGATCAAGGTCGGCGCGGCCACTGAGGTCGAGCTGAAGGAGCGCAAGCACCGCATCGAGGATGCTGTGCGCAACGCGAAGGCAGCCGTCGAGGAAGGCCTGTTGGCAGGTGGTGGTGTCGCTCTCGCGAACGCCACACTCACCGCGTTCGACAAGCTCGACCTGACCGGCGACGAGGCCACTGGTGCCAACATCGTTAAGGTCGCGCTGATGGCTCCGCTCAAGCAGATCGCCATCAACGCCGGCCACGAGGGCGGCGTCGTGGCAGAGAAGGTGCTCGGCCTCGCTCCTGGTCACGGCCTGAACGCTGCGACCGGTGAGTACGTCGACATGTTCGCCGAGGGGATCGTCGAGCCGACGAAGGTGACGCGTTCGGCGCTGCAAAACGCCGCGTCGATCGCCGCGCTGTTCCTGACCACCGAGGCAGTGGTTGCCGACAAGCCGGAGAAGGCCAGTGCGCCGGCCGGCGGCGGCATGCCCGGCGGCGACATGGACTTCTGATCACCTGCGATCAGGAGGAGCACGACAGCTAGCGCCCGATGGGGCGGCTCCGTTCGGGGCCGCCCCATCGTCATGCCTGGGCATTACCGGGCGGCCGCCGCGCTATTCGGCGCGCTGTTCGCTTGGGTGACCTAGCCACGTTCAGCCGAGCAGCTCGTCGACGTAACACCACCGCCAAGCCTCGCCCGGCTCGACGCTACGCATAACCGGATGGTCGGTGTCGTGGAAATGGGCCGTGGCGTGCTTGCGCTCGGAAGAGTCGCAACAGCCGACCTGCCCGCAGGTGAGACACAGCCGCAGATGCACCCATGACGTCCCCTCGCGCAGGCACTCCTGGCACTGGCCGGGCGTTTGCGGAGCTATGACACGTGGTGCCTTGTCAAGGTGGTCGCAGTCCTCGGCCAACCCCTCCGGCGTGGTGAGCTCGTCGCCCGGCCGCGGCTCGGCGTCCTCGATCCGGTCGAGCATCGATTCCTCGAGGTCGACCGCGGCGAGTGCCCCGCGCAGTACCTCGTCGTCCACCGTCCCGGCGTCCCGGGCCCTGAGAATCTCCTCGCGTTCGGCGTCGAGCATCTCGATCCGCAGCCGCCGGTAGACCGCCGATGGCGGTTCGAGCTCGCGCTGCGATCTGCCGAGCCGTTCCCAGGCGATATTGCTGCGCCGTCCGGCCCGGTCACGGAGTTGGTCGATGACCGGCTCCGGGTCCTCGCTCGTCCGCACCTCGTCCAAGCGGGCCAGGCCGGCCAACGACGCGTTATGCAGCAGCGACGCGGCCTGCAACGCGTCCTCGGCGGCGTCAGGACCGCGTAGGTCCAAGGTGCGGACGAGGCGGGGCAGGGTCAGGCCGTGGATCAGTAACGTGCCGGCCACCACGGTGAATGCGATCAGCTGTAGCAACGGCTTGCCGGGGGTCTGCTCGGGCAGCAGCAGCGCGGCCGCAAGCGTCACCACACCGCGCATGCCCGCCCACGAGACGACCGCGCTGATGTGCCAGCTCCACGCCTTCTCGCGCATCTTCCGGGTGCCGAGCAGGAACACCAGGTGTACGCCGGCCATCCACAGGACACGAACCCCGATCACCGCCACCAGGACCGCCGCGCACGACAGGGCTGCCAGCCGGGACGACGTTCCGGCTTCCCGAACGCCGTCGAGCATCGAGCGCAGCTGCAGTCCGATCAGGATGAACACCACGTTCTCGAGCAGGAACTGCACCGTGCTCCAGTTGGTGTTCTCGGCCAGCCTGGAGGCGGCCGTCTGAAGCCGGTGCGCTTTGTGCCCCAGCACCAAGCCGGTGACCACCACCGCGAGCACCCCCGAGGCGTGGATCGCTTGTGCGGGCAGGAAGGCGACGTAGGGCGCCACGAACGAGAGCGTGGTGTCGAGGACCGGGTCGGTGAGCCGCTTTCGGATCTTCGCGAGCAGGAACGCGGCCAGCAGACCCGTGAGCAACCCGCCCGCCGCTGCGAGCAGGAAATCGCCGGCGACCTGCTGCACGGTTACCACACTCGTTATTGCGGCGATCGCCGTGTTGAGGGCAACCAACGCCGTCGCGTCGTTGAGCAGGCTCTCGCCCTCGAGAATCGTCACGAGCCGCCGTGGCATGGCCGCCCGGCGGGCAATGGTGGTCGCCGCCACCGCGTCCGGCGGCGCCACGACGGCGCCCAAGGCGAAGCCCGCGGCGAGTGTCGCCGCCGGCACCACCAACCAGGTGACTAGGCCGACGACGAGCGTCGTGAACGCGACCAGACCGACGGAGAGCAGCAGGATGGCCTGCCGGTTGGCACGGACGTCGACCAGCGACGTCCGTATCGCGGCGGCGTAGAGCAGCGGCGGCAGCAATCCGATGAGGATCAGCTGGGGGTCGATGCGCACCTCGGGGACCCCGGGCGTGTACGAGGCGATGACACCCGCGCCGATGAGCAGCAGCGGCGGCGACCAGCCGAACCGGCGCGCGGCTCCGGCGACGACCGCCACCGTGACGACCAGCGCGACGATGCCGAGCGCCGGGTTCACTGCACCATCATGCGGTGCGGCGCTCTGGCCGGGTCAGCCGCCGACGTCGTGGACGTGGTGAAGCAGGTCGTGCACGAAATAGCGGCCAAGCGAGTCAACGGTGAAGAGCGAGCCGTTGGACCGCACGCCGGTGCGCTGCCACTGGTCTTCGCGCACCTGGTGGAACACTCCGGCTGCCCGCTCGGCAGCGTTACCCAGATCGACGGCGACGACGGCCGGATCCTGGGCCCAGTAGCGACCCTCGATGGCGGCGGCGTCCTGATCCCAGTTCGGGAATCGCGGATCGTCCTGGCTCAACATCATCTCGACCCGTTCGGTAAATACCAGACAGACATCACGGATGTGGCAGCCGTACT
The DNA here is from genome assembly GCA_040003255.1 of Actinomycetota bacterium. GTDB lineage: Bacteria > Actinomycetota > Actinomycetes > Mycobacteriales > Jatrophihabitantaceae > JBDUCV01. The sequence goes on along the minus strand of JBDUCV010000015.1, from coordinate 33,667 downwards.
CGACCGGCGCCCACACGTCAGGGCTCGGCCGGGTGCTCGCATCGGGACGGGTCAACGCGTTTTGGAAGCGAGCCGCCGCATCTCGCAGCAGCTCCGGGACATCTCGGCCGGTGACCGTCGCCGCGTCGAACCGGCACTCTGGGCACGGCTGGTCCAGCACCCAGGTCCAGTCCTTGTCGTCCGGTGCGGCGGGGGTCGGCTCGGCGGTCACCACCTGACCGTAGCTGAGGCGTCCCGCAACGCGGCGCGTTCAGTCGGCGTCCGTACCGCCCGCGCGTCGGTGTCAGGGAACCGCCACACCACAGCCGGGTCGGTGTGGAAGCTTGCAGCGAGGAGCGCGCCGACGCTCGGCAGGTCAGCGTCGGTGACCTGCCGCAGCCGCATGGAGCGGACCTACAGCGGGCGTAGCAGGTCGTCGGCGTCGACGATTGTGTAGGCGTAGCCCTGCTCGGCGAGGAACCGCTGCCGGTGCGCTGCGTAGTCGGAATCGAGGGTGTCGCGGGCGACCACGGTGTAGAAGTGCGCCTGTCGTCCGTCGTGCTTTGGCCGCAGCACGCGTCCGAGCCGCTGCGCCTCCTCCTGCCGGGAGCCGAACGTGCCGGAGATCTGCACGGCGACGGCTGCCTCGGGCAGATCGATGGAGAAGTTGGCGACCTTGCTGACGACCAGCACCCGCTGCTCGCCGCGGCGGAACTCGTCGTAGAGCCGCTCGCGTTCGCGGTTGGTGGTCGAGCCCTGGATGATCGGCACGCCGCCGAGTTCGGCGGCCACGTCGTCGAGCTGCTCGAGGTAGGCGCCGATGACGAGCACCTGCTCGTCGGGATGCCGATCGACGATCGTGCGGATCACCGGTAACTTCGTCCGGGCGGTCGCCGCGATCTTATAGCGGTCCTCGGGCTCGGCCGTCGCGTATGCCATCCGTTCGGCGTCGGTAAGGGTCATCCGCACCTCGGTGCAGTCCGCAGGCGCGATCCAGCCCTGGTTCTCGATGTCCTTCCAGGGCGCGTCATAACGTTTAGGACCGATGAGGGAGAAGACGTCGCCTTCGCGTTCGTCCTCGCGGATCAGCGTCGCGGTAAGTCCAAGTCGGCGGCGGGACTGCAGGTCGGCGGTCAACCGGAAGATCGGGGCGGGCAGCAGGTGCACCTCGTCGTAGATCACCAACCCCCAGTCTCGCGAATCGAACAGCTCGAGATGGCGGTACTCGCCCTTGCGCCGAGTGGTCATCACTTGGTAGGTGGCGATAGTCACCGGCCGGATTTCCTTGCGCTCACCGGAATATTCGCCGATCTCGTCTTCGGTGAGTGATGTGCGGGCGAGCAGTTCCCGCTTCCACTGCCGCCCGGCCACGGTATTGGTGACCAGGATCAGGGTGGTGGCCTTTGCCTCGGCCATCGCCGCGGCGCCGACCAGCGTCTTGCCCGCCCCGCATGGCAGCACCACGACACCCGACCCACCCGCCCAGAACGACTCGACGGCCTGGCGCTGGTAGTCGCGCAGGTGCCAGCCGTCGGTGTTCAGCTCGATCGGGTGCGCCTCGCCGTCGACGTAGCCGGCAAGATCCTCGGCGGGCCAGCCGGCCTTCAGCAGCGCCTGCTTGAGTCGGCCGCGTTCGGACGGGTGCACCAGCACGCTGTCGTCGTCGATGCGTTCGCCGAGCATCGGGGCGATTTTCTTCTGCCGCAGAACTTCTTCCAGGACGGCACGGTCGAGGCTGACCAGCACCAAGCCGTGCGTCGGGTGCTTGACGAGTTGCAGCCGACCGTAACGGTCCATCGTGTCCGCGACGTCGACGAGCAACGCGTGCGGTACCGCGTAGCGACTGAACCGCACCAAGGCATCGACGACCTGTTCGGCGTCGTGCCCGGCGGCGCGCGCGTTCCACAGTCCAAGCGGCGTGAGCCGGTAGGTGTGCACGTGTTCGGGCGAGCGTTCCAGCTCGGCGAACGGGGCAATTGCCGCCCGGGCCTCGGGCGCCGACGGGTGGTCGACTTCGAGCAGCAGGGTCTTGTCGGACTGGACGATGAGCGGGCCGTCGGTGGGGTGGGTCACGAAGCTCCTCGGTGAGCGGCATCGGGTGTGCGTTTCGGAACCGTCATCTCGACTCGGTGGCGGGATCAGCGGACGGCGGGCGGTGGTCGTCCTCCACGACGCTAACCGCGGTGATGTGGTGCAGCGCGAACGACTCGAGCCGACCACTCGCCTCGTCGTGGCCGCGCAGCGTGCCGCCGGCCATCGAGATGGGCGCAATGGTGTGCTGCGACGACGTCCCGTGGCTGTCGACGTAGCCCAGCCAGACCCGCTGATCGGCGCGGATCGCCTCGCGCAACAAGCCGAGCGTCGCCGCGGTGGTCACGCCGGGAATGCGCTGCCCGGTCGGCTGGACCCGCCGGCTGATCTCCGCGAGCTGATCACCGGAGCGGACCCGGCGAACCAGCTCGGCGATATGCCGTGGGGAGTCGAGCACCGAGCGACTGTGGGCGACGCGCGACAGCGGCCGGGACGGGGCCCGGGGCTGGTCGGCGTCCAGGCGCAACACCGCGCCGTCCGGGGACTCGGCGGACGGCGCGTAGCCCGCGTCGCGTAGCGCGTCCAGGATGCGGCTGACTGGGGCGGCGGAGATCACGACCGTCGGCGCGATCCGGCGCAGCGCCAGCCCGGCTAGATGGCTATCGGCGAGCACCCGGCGCAGCAGCGAGTCGTCGTCGCAGCGCAGGTATGCGGCGGCCGCACCGGTGCGCAGCAGCCCGTGCCGGCGGGCGACGTCTTCGATCAGATAACTCAGCGCCTGCGGTACCGGCGTCGTCGACCGCTGCGCGAAGAACGCGGCCAGGTCAGTGCCACTTCGTCCGGTGTCTAACGCTCGCCGCACTGAAGCCTCGGTGATCCGATAGACGCTTGCCCCTCCGGAGGACTCCAGGTCGGCGCTGGCAGCCAGCTCCTCGGCCAACGCGGCGGTCGGCGGCCCCGGCACGACGACGGTGAGGTCGGGCTGGACGAGGAAATGGTCGACCGGTTCCGGCAACGCGATCGTGAGCGCGTCCTCGGCCGCGGCCGACGACCCCGCCAACACGGCGCGTCCGTAGCTGGTGAGACCCCCGGCAGCGGTGACTCCGAGCAGATCGGCCTCGTCCAGGATCGCCTCGACGATCGGGCGCTGACCGATCGCGCGGCGCGGCGACTGCCAACCGAGCCGGGCGAGCAGCTCGCCGCGCGCCGCGGGAGTCTGGCCGGGCGCGAGATCCCCAAGCATGCCGAGCACCTGTCGCCGCAGGGCGGGCAGGGTGCCGCGCTCGACGTCGGGGCCAAGCGCGGTGATCAGTCGGTCGCGCTCATCGCGATGACCCACCAAGCTCGGCTGGCGGGTCATCGCCAGCCACGCCGACGCGAGCTCGGCCCACTGCTGCGGGCGTGTGCGCCGATGCCAGGTGTCGAACTCGGTGGTTGGCAAGATCACCGGCTCAAGCCCTGGGGTAGCGCCGAGCAACCCCGCGGCGCCCATGACCTCGACGAGTAGCGCGGCCGTCGGTTCGGCGACCTCGGCGGCGCGCGCGGCGCGGCGCAGCTCGCGCACTCCTGCCCCGCCCGAGCGCAGTACGGCGGGTGGTTGTCGGGTCCATAACCTGCCCACGGCGGCGACGAGCCGCAGCAGGTCGCGCGCCGCAGTCGTGCCGAGACGGTCCAGCTCGGCCGAGGTGCGTCCGACGGTGCGCACAAGTGGCGGTAGCTGCGCGATACCGAGCGGGGACGGGCCGCGAAGCGCCAGCCCTGCCTCTCGGGGCAATTCGACCGTCCGCGCGTCGATCGGGACGAGCAGACCACGGGCGATCAGCCGATGCACCGGGCTGGCGGTGCGGATTGGCTCGTCGGCAGTGAGCGGATCGCGGATTTCGCCGAGCGGCGGCCCGTCCGCGAGCTGGTCGAGAACCGCACGTTCGGCCGGCGGCAGGGTCGCGATCAGCTCGGCCAGCCGATCCGGGTTGGTAAGCAGGGCCCCGACCGCCGGGTCCGACACCGCGCCGAGCAGTAGCCTGGCCGGCCGGCCGAGGCCAGCGGGGTACGGGCCGATCGCATCGGAAACCGTCGCCACCAGGCGCAGCCGGTTATCCTCTCCCCACACCAGCCCAAGTTCACGCAGCTCCTCGACGGAGGCGAGCAGGTCCCCGACGGGCCGCCCGAGCAGATCTGCCGCGTCGGGTAGGGCCACCGGTTGCGAGGACTCGGCGAGCAGGACCAACCCCTCGAGTACTCGCAGATTGAACGCGTCCAACCTGTCGACGACGCGGTGCACAGATGTCCGCACGCCGAGCCGGCTGGCGAGGGTGGCGAGATCCGCGGGTGCGGGCAGGCCGAGGTCGGGACGGCGCCGGAGCAGCCGCGCCAGCTGCTCATCGCTGCTGCGCCGCAGCCACTCCGTCAGCGACTTGACGGGTGGTAGCGGCTCGCGCGGGTCCGGACCGGCCACGATCGAGGGCGACCGAGCCGAGCTCACGCGCCGGCTAGGTGCGGTCGGTCCGCCGGCCCCGGGTGGCGGTAGCTGATCCGGTTGAGGGGAAGTGGAAACTCGACGTCTTGCCCGAACGGCGACAACGAGCCAGCCAGGCTGCTCGCAAGCTCCGACACATGCAGCTCCTCGACCGGCTCGCTCACCCGGCCGACACGATACGGCTCCGGAAGATTGGGCGATGTCTTCTTCATCGGAGGCACCTCTCACCTGGACATCAGCCGATAACAGCGACGGTCAAGTCTGCCACGCCTAGAGTCGGCCGGGTGGCGCAGCTGCTTTCGGTGAACATCGCCCACGTCCTGCAGGGTGGTTGGAAGCCCGACGTCGGACGGACGGGCATCGACAAGCGACCCGTCGGCGCACGGGTACGGCTGGCCGACGACCAGGTCGAGGGCGACACCGTGGCCGACGTGCGCCACCACGGCGGCTATGACCAAGCCGTCTATGCCTACGCCCGCGAGGACGCGCTGTGGTGGGCCCGGGAGCTGGCCCGCGATGTCCCGCCAGGGTCGTTCGGCGAGAACCTGTCGACCTGCGAGCTAGAGGTCACCGGTGCGGTGATCGGGGAGCGGTGGTCGATCGGGTCGGCGGTGCTCGAGGTGAGCTGCCCGCGCATCCCATGCCGGACGCTGGCCGGCTTCTGGAACATTCCCGACATGATCAAGCGGTTCACCTCGGTCGGACGTCCCGGCGCCTACTTGCGGATCCTGACCGAGGGCGACGTCGGCGCCGGCGACGTCGTCGACGTCGTGCACCGCCCCGCGCACGGCGTGACGATCGGCGAGACGTTTCGCGCGCTGACCGGCGACCGCACGCTGGCCCACCGCCTGCTCGAGGCTCCGGAACTGCCGGAAGAAGCACACCGCTCCGCGCGGCGGTGGCTTGCCGGGATGCGCTAACGCCGGTATTCGACCTGGTCCAGTGCACGTCGCTGCGCCGCCCGCCCGGCGCGAACCACGGCGCCGAGCGCTATCAGCAAGCCGGCGGGGGCCGCCAGACAGGCGAGATTGAGCCATAACGGACGGTCGTGCGAACCGGCAAAAAAGGGCAGCACGTCGATCAGGATGCATCCGACGCCGATGCCGAACAGCGCCAGCCCGACCCGGACACCGGGCGACGCGGGCCAAACAGACACGATGGTGGCCTTCCGAAGCTGTCAGCAGCATTATTGTCTGTGGATCCTGGGCCGCTGACCGGTAGCCTGGTCACCCGACAGGAGGCGCCGCCCCGCGGTGCCTCCTCTTGTATGAAGACGACGACCGACGAGGAGTTCCGGTGCCTACCGGCAAGGTGAAGTGGTTCAACGCGGACAAGGGCTTCGGCTTCTTGGCCGACGACGATGGTGAGGACGTGTTCGTCCACCGCGATGCGTTGCCAGACGGGGTCACCGAGCTCAAGCCGGGTCAGCGCGTCGAGTTCGGCATCGTTCAGGGGCGCAAGGGCAGCCAGGCGTTGTCGTTGCGGGTCCTAGATCCGATGCCGTCGGTGGTGCGCGCCACCCGAAAGCCCGCCGACGAGATGGCGCCGCTGGTCGAAGACCTGATCAAGATGCTCGACACGGTCTCGAACTCGCTTCGCCGCGGTCGTTACCCCGAACGTGCTGAGGCGCGCAAGATCGCGACGCTGCTGCGCGCGTTCGCCGATAACCTCGACGTCTAGCCGGGGACTACGCGTACCCGCACCGTCCACGTACCGCGCTGCTCGGTTCCCTCGATTTGGGCAACCGACAGGTAGTAGTCGCCGGTGCCATACGGAACGCTGACCCGGGTGCTATGCGTGTCGTGCAGCAGGCCGGCCGAGCCGTTGCCGTCGAGCGCGGTCTTCTTGCCGGTGCTCGCGTCAAGCTGAAAAGCGCTGACGAGCCAGTGCGACCGGGCGACGCTGCGCGGCACATCGACCAGGATCGTCGATGCCGAGGCGACGGTTATCGTCTGCGGGCGATCGTGCTGGTGGCAGTTGCGGTTGCCGGCATCGAAGCAGTATTTCAGCGCAGTGACCTGGGTGACCTTGTTGCCGGCGAGCAGCGTGACCTCGGGCACCGGCCGGTCGCATCCGGCGAGCAACCCGGTCACGGCAGCGATGCCTGTCATGACGACGCCGATGCGAGTTGGGCGGGGCATGACGGTGCTAAGTCCTAGGGGTGGGGGTATCGGGGCGCCTGCTGCGGGGGAAGGCTACCGGGCGGGGCGGCGAACCCGCTGCGCGTCGTGGCCCGCTTCATCGCCCGACTGCGCAGCGCGACGACGACGGCCACGGCAGCCACGATGGCGCCCGCGATCCAGAAGGCCAGCGATCCGTTCGTAGTGGGCAGCACGACGCCGATGGTCGCGCCGAGCACCCAGGCCAGTTGCAGGAAAGTTTCGCTGCGCCCGAACGCGCTGGCCCGCAGGGTTTCGGCGACATCGCGCTGGATCACCGCGTCGAGCGCGATCTTCGACAAGGCATTGCAGACGGCAGAAACGAGCATGCAGGCGATGGCGAAGCCGATGCTGAACAGCGCTGCGGTCAACAAACAGGCGACTGCCGCCACGCCAACGCAAATTGTGATCAGCACCTCGGGGTGCACGAATTTCAACCGGGCGCCGATTCCGGTACCGACGAAGTTGCCCACGCCTGCCGCGACGGCCACGCCGCCCAGCTCGAGTACCGCCGTCCACCCTCGAGACATGGACTCGACGTAGAAGGCGAGGAAGATCGTCAGGAAGCCGGAGAAGAATCGCAGCGTCGACTCGCCCTGCAGCGAGGTCACCACCTGCGGCAGGAACCCCCGCCTGGCCCAATCAAGGATCCGCCGCAGTGGCGGCACCCGCTGCTGCGCCCGGGGACGCGCCGGCTCCTCGGGATGGCGTGGCGCGGGGACCGCCGAATCGACCTGTGGCGGCAACCGGAACGCGAAGAACGCGCAGGCGCCGAACGCGATCGCGCTGGCCCATAAACCGAGGCTGTACGAGCCGCTCACCTTGATCATGGCGCCGACCAGACCGCCGCCGACGATCGCGGAGACCAGCCCGAAGATGGTCAACCGGGAGTTGGCCTCGACGAGCGTCATGCCCTGCGGGACGAGCCGCGGCGCGGCCGCCGCCCGGATGACGCTGTAGGCCTTCGACAGCACCAGCGAACCCAGGGCGCATGGGTAGAGCACGACCAAGTCGGTGGGATGCGTCGCCATGATCATCGCGAGCACCCCGCGTCCGATCCCGGTGCCGGCCATCGCCCAGCGCCGGCCGTGCTGCAGGCGGTCCAGCGCAGGGCCGATGATCGGCGCGACGATGGCGAACGGCGCCATCGTGACGAGCAGGTACAGCAGAACATTGCCGCGTTGGGCGTGCGCGGACGCGCCGAAGAACACCGTGCTCGCCAGTGCAACTGTGACCATGGCGTCGGTGCCGTAGGACAGGACCTGATTCCAGATCAGCGCCGTGAGACCCGATTCGTGCGCGCCGTCGGACTTGCTGTGGTCAATGACCTTGCGGGTGACGGTGCGCGCGAGCTTGTTGCTGCGCCCAAGGACGCCGCGGACCTGCGACGGACCGGAAACCGATGAGCCGGATACCGGCGGCGGACCGGAAACCGATTGGCCGCAAGCCTGCCGCGGGCCACCGCCATGGTGGTAGGTAGGCGGCGGGAACCCGTCCGGCGGTCCGGGCACGGAAGCGGGAGGGTAATTCGCCGGGGACGACGTGCCGGGCGAGTGGTGACTGGTGTGCGCCGAACGGCTGAACCGACCGCGCTGGCGGTCGTCCGGCGATGGTCGGCTTGGCACGGTGCCATCCTGCCGTAGATGGGTGACGTGCAGCAGCGCCGATCCGTCACAATGACGGGGTGACTACCGCACTTCGAGCCATCAAGCCGGACCCAGCCTGCCTTGCCGCCGTCGAGCTGGCGAGGGCCGCCGTCGTAGACGCGGGCGCCGGCATGCTCGGTGAGCATCTCGGCGCGCACGCCGATGCCGAACGGGTGGTGACGCACACCTTCGCTGCACTGGTGCCCGGCTACTCAGGTTGGCACTGGGCGGTCAGCGTGGCCCGGGCCTCACGTTCGAAGGTGGTCACCATCGACGAGGTGGTGCTGCTGCCCGGCCCCAGCGCCCTGCTCGCCCCGGCATGGGTGCCGTGGAACGAGCGGTTGCTTCCGGGCGATCTGAGCCCCGGCGACGTCCTGGAGCCAACCGAGAACGATCCCCGACTCGTCCCGGCCTACCTGCTGTCCGACGACCCCCAGGTGGCCGAGGTCGCAGTTGAGGTTGGACTCGGCCGAGTGCACGTGATGTCCCGCGAAGGCCGCCTCGACGCCGCCGAGCGCTGGTATGAGGGCGAGTCCGGTCCGCTCATGCCGATGGCACGCAACGCGCCGGCGCACTGCGGCAGCTGCGGGTTCTATCTGCCCCTGGCCGGGTCGCTTCACGCGGCGTTCGGTGTGTGTGGCAACGAGGTCACCTCGTCTGACGGACGGGTCGTCAGTGTCGAGTACGGCTGCGGAGCACATTCCGAGGCGGCCGTCGAAGTCGCGTCGTTGTCCGAACCCACGGGGACGATCTACGACGACGGCGAGGAACTGGTCGAGCGCTGAGGCGAGCCGCCGTCAGCGGGTGCGCCCCTCGCCTCGGTGCTTGCGCATGAGCGCGAGCCCAAGTACGCCGAGCGCTGTGCCAGCAACGCAGGTCCAGAACCAGATCCGGTGATCATGACGGCCAAGCCAGTTCCAGAACGGCAAAAGCGCGAGCGCTGCGAGCGTCCACAGCGCGGTGCCGGCGAGCACCACCTTGCGGCTGTCGGCCTGGGCGGCGTCCGGCCGGGACCCCAACCAGGGGCGGACGGTGCGGCCGGGCGTTGGCGAGTCGGCCATGAATCGCCACGCTACCGGCCGGGCGGGGCCTAGGCGTGGCGCCGGTCCCAGGGCGTGAGGTGGCGCCGTGAAAGAACGTTAGGTAAACTAACGATTGTGATTTCGGCGACCCGCTCCCATACCGCCGAACTGGCGGCGCTGCTGCGGCCTTCTCTGCTGCGGCTCACCCGGCTTATCCGCAACCAGCGCGTCGACAGATCCGTCACGCTTACCCAGCTATCGGCCATGGCAACACTGGCGAAGCATGGTCCGATGAGCGCTGGGGAGCTGGCCGCGCACGAGCAGGTGCAGCCGCCATCGATGACCAGGGTGCTGGCCAACCTCGAGCAAACCGGGCTGGTTCGTCGCACGTCGCATCCGTCGGACAAGCGGCAGGCAATCATCGCTTTGACCGGCCCCGGCGCCGACCTGCTCGAGCACGAGCGCCGCTCGCGCGAGGCATGGCTTAGCCGTCGGCTTGCTGGGCTGACACCCGACGAGCGTGCGCGGCTACGCCAGATCGTGCCCATCCTCGACAAGCTGGCCGAGCAGTGACGGCGGCCATCACCTCTGCAACCCGCGTCGGTCCGTCCGCCGTTCTCAATGTGAACCACAGCGTCTTTCGTTCGCTGCGGGTGCGCAACTACCGGTTGTACGCCTCAGGCCAACTCGTGTCGCTCACCGGCACCTGGATGCAGCGAGTCGCACAGGACTGGTTGGTGCTGCAGCTGACGAACTCAGGCACCGCACTCGGCATCGTCACCGCCCTGCAGTTCGGCCCTTCGCTGCTGTTGAGCATGTGGGGTGGAATGCTCGCCGACCGGCGTGACAAGCGCGCGCTGCTCCTGATCACCCAGGCCGCACTCGCGGTGGTTGCCCTCGCGCTGGGTGTGATCGCTATCACCGGGGTGGTGCAGTACTGGCAGGTGCTCGTGCTAGCGACCGTCCTCGGCGTGATCACCGCCGTCGACACGCCGGTACGGCAGTCCTTCGTCGCCGAGATGGTCGGCAAGGACGACCTGGTCAATGCGGTCGGCATCAACTCCACCATCTTCAATGCCGGGCGCGTCCTCGGCCCGGCCGTCGCCGGCGTGATGATCGCCGCGGTTGGTACCGGCTGGGCCTTTATCGCCAACGCGGCGTCCAGCGTCGCGGTACTCGCCGCTCTGGCGCTGATGCGCACGTCCGAGCTGCACCCCGCTTTGCAGGTCACCCGGGCGCCCGGCCAGCTGAGGGAGGGCCTGCGTTACGTCCGCCGGCGGCCGGATCTGATGCTGGCGATGACGCTCACGTTCGTCATCGGGACGTTTGGGTTGAACTTCCAGCTGACCACGGCGCTTTTCGCCAAGCAGGTCTTCCACCTCGACGCCAGCAGCTACGGGCTGTTGTCCACATCGCTCGCCGTCGGCGCGTGCGTGGGCGCGGTGCTCGCCGCCCGGCGGGTGCGCCGGCCGTCTTCGTTGTTCTTGGTGGGTTCGGCCATCGTGTTTGCGTTGGCCGAGATCTTGGCCGGCTCGATGCCTGGGTTCGTCGCGACCGCGGTTCTGCTGGTGCCGGCCGGGTTGGCCACGCTGACGTTCACCACGGCCGCCAACTCCTCTGTGCAGCTCGGTGTTGAGCCGACCATGCGCGGACGGGTCATGGCGCTATACCTCATGTGTTACATGGGCGGAACCCCGCTCGGCGCCCCCATGGTCGGCTGGGTGGCCGAGGCGTTCGGTCCTCGTTGGGGGATGATCGGCGGCGGCTTGATCTGCCTGGTGGCGGCCATTGGACTGGGCGCATTTACCGCGAGGCGCCGGCAGGTGGGCCTTGCCGAGGTCGCCGACCGGGTCGCTCATCCAATGTCTCGCGCAGCTTGACGAGCTGATTTACCCTCGGGTGGTGCGCCTGTTCGGCCAGCACGGCCGGGATCTACGCCTGTTCGGCCAGCACGGCCGGGATCTTCGCCTGTTCGGCCAGCACGGCCGGGATCTACGCCTGTGGCGGGCAGAACTCGCAGCCGCCGCCGAGATAAGTCGATCCGACGCCAAGCTGCCCCCGTTCGAGCGGGTAGCAGCCGATCTGCGCCGGGTGCGCCGGCTGATGAACGCCCTGCCGCAAGGCACCTCGTGGGTGCGTGTCGAAGGACTGAACCGCGCCTACGACGACCTGTTGCGTATCGCCTGCACCCAGCTCGACCTGCAGACCACGATCCGCACCGTGCCTGAGGGCGACCCGCGTCACCTCGAACGGGCCCGAATCGAATTGCTGCTCACCGAGAGCGGCCTGCTGCTCTGACCCGCCACTGCTGACCGCCTTGAGTCCGCAAGACGCGGGCAGACTGCACGCATGCCGCTGATCGAGATCGACGACGCGGGCGATCCGCGGCTGGCCGACTTCCGTGACCTTGCCGACGCCGACGTGCGCCCCGATCGGCGCGGCGTGGTCATCGCCGAGGGCGCGAACGTCGTCGGACGGCTCCTGTTTTCGCCGTATCCGATGCGTGCCGTGCTGGGGGTGCCGTCCCGGGTTACGCCGTTCGCGGATCTGCCGGTGCCCGTTTTCGCGGTCGACAAATGGCTGCTCTCGTCCATCGTCGGTTTTCGGGTGACGCGCGGCGTGCTCGCCTCCGCAGACCGCCCAGCAGCGCCGTCGGTACCCGAACTGCTCGCCGGCGCTCGGCGGCTGGCCATCGTCGAATCGCTGAACGACTTCGAGAATCTCGGCGCGCTGTTCCGCAATGCCGCCGCGTTCGGCCTGGACGCCGTGCTTCTCGACCCGCGCTGCGCTGACCCGCTCTACCGGCGCAGCGTCCGAGTCTCGATGGGCCATGTCCTGCGGATGCCGTTTGCGGCATTGCCCGGGGCATGGCCGTCGTCGCTGGACACCGTGCGCAACGCCGGGTTCACGCTGCTCGCGATGACCCCTCGCCCCGACGCCAGCCCATTGGGCCAGCTCCCGGTGCCGGCACGCTGGGCGGTCCTGCTCGGCGCGGAAGGGCCCGGCCTCACCGACTCCGCGATGGCGGCCGCGGACCGCCTGGTGCGGATACCCATGGCTGACGGCGTCGATTCGCTGAACGTCGCCACGGCGGCAGCGGTCGCGTTCGCCCAGCTCACCGCGATGACTGCGTCAGACGAGTGAATCCCGCCAGGACGAGTGCAGCTCGGCGAAGCCCCCCTCGCCGGAGGCGATCAGTGCCTCGGGTGCACCGTCTTCGACCACCCGACCGTCGTCGAGCACGAGCACCCGGTCGGCAATCTCGACCGTCGACAGCCGGTGGGCGATGATCAGCGCGGTGCGGTTGCGCAACACCGTCTGCAGCGCCCGCTGAACGGCCCGCTCGGTCGGCACATCCAACGACGAGGTGGCTTCGTCCAAGATCAGCACGGCCGGGTCGGCGAGAAACGCCCGCGCGAACGCGACCAGCTGGCGCTGCCCGGCCGAGAGTCGCCCGCCCCGTTTGCGCACATCGGTGTCGTAGCCGTCAGGTAGTCGGCAGATGAATCCATGCGCGCCCACCGATCTAGCCGCGGCGACGACCTCGTCGCGCGACGCGGCCGGCCGGCCGAATGCGATGTTGTCGGCGACCGAGCCGGAAAACAGAAAGCCGTCCTGGGTAACCATGACGATCGCCTCGCGCAGCTCGGCCTCGGCGACCTCGCGCAGGTCGACCCCGTCCAGCCGAACAGTGCCGGAGGACGGGTCGTAGAACCGGGAGATCAGCTTGGCGACGGTCGACTTGCCCGCTCCGGTGGCGCCGACCAGCGCGACCGTCTGGCCGGCGGGTATGTGCAGGTCGACGGCGTGTAGGACGAGACGATCGGCGCGATAGCCAAACTCGACCTTGGCCAGATCCAGGCCGCCGCGGATCGGTCGCGCGAGCGGGACTGGCGCCGCCGGTTCGGGCACCGATGGCGGTTCGGCCAGCACGGCGGCGATCTTCTCCAGCGCTGCGGTCGCGGACTGCAGCGAGTTGTAGAAGACCGCGACGTCCTCCATCGGGTCGAAGAACTGCCAGAGGTAGAGCAGGAACGCGGTGAGGACGCCGAGCGCCAGCCCTCCCGCCGCGACCCGGTAGCCGCCGACGAGCAGCACCGCGACCTGGGTGACGTTGCCGATCAGCGCCGTGCCGGGGATGAACACCGCATGCAGCCGGAACGCGGCCGCATTCGCATCCCGGTAGTCGGCGTTGAGTCGCCCGAAAAGCACGTCGTTGCGCTGCTCACGGCGGAACGCCTGCACCGCGCGGATGCCGTTGAACGTCTCGACGAAGTTCACGATGACCGTCGCGACGGTCTCCCGGGTGCGCCGGAACGCGACCGCGGACCGTTTCGCGAACCACCGGTACAGCAGCCACATCGGCACAAAGGAGGCGAGCGCGACCAGCGCAAGTGGCGGGTCGAGGATGAACAGCAGGATCGCGATCGCGACGATATTCAGCATGGCCGTGAGCAGTCCGTCGATGCCGGAGTCGAGCAGCTCGTTCAACGTGTCGACATCGGAGGTGAGTCGCGAGATCACCCGCCCGGACGTGAACCGTTCGTGGAAGGACACCGATAGCGCCTGCAAGTGGTCGAACGTGCGCCGGCGCAGATCGAACAGCACTGCCTGCCCGATCCGCCCACTGCGCCGCACAAAGACGGCGCGCAGCCACCCGGAAACCAGCGCGGAGCAGACGAGGGCCACCGTGACGACGGTCAGCGAGGTGTAGTCGCCGCGCGTCGCGTCGGGCACCGCACGGTCGATGGCGACGCCGATCAACCAGGGGGCGGCCATCGTCGCGGTGACCTGGAGGAGCGCGAGGAGCAGCACCTCCACCACGGCGCGACGATGTGGACGCAGCAAATCGGCGAGCAGCCCCCGGGCCTCGCCGCGCAGCTTCGGCCGGCCGGTGGGCGTCGCGAGGTCGTCGTCGCGCTGGGCGGCTTCGGCCTCGGCCGTCAGTCGGCCCTGCCACTCGGCTGAGGTGCCGGCGGGGGAATCGGGTGAGTCGGTCATGAGGTGGCCTGCACCTCAGCACTCTGCGCGAGCAACTCGCGGTATTCGGGCACTGTGTCGAGTAGTTCGCGGTGCGTGCCGACCGCTGCGATCCGACCGTCCACCAGCAGCGCGACCCGGTCGGCAAGCAACACCGTGGACGGCCGGTGCGCGACGACCAAGGCGGTGGTGCGCGCCAGCACGCGCCGCAGCGCCGCCTCGACCTGCGCCTCGGTCTGCACATCCAGCGCGGACAACGGGTCGTCGAGCACCAGCACCCGAGGCTGGCCGAGCACCGCGCGGGCAAGGGCGAGTCGCTGGCGCTGGCCGCCCGAAAGCGACAGTCCCTGCTCGCCGATGCGGGTCTCAAGTCCGAACGGCAGCTCGTAGACGAACCCGGCCTGCGCGACGCCGATCGCCACGTGCACGTCTGCGTCGGTCACGCCGGGACGGCCCAGGGTCAGGTTTTCGCGGACGCTTGCCGAGAACAGCGTCGCCTCCTCGAACGCGGTGGCTACCACGCTGCGCAGCTCGTCGAGCGACAGGTCGCGCACGTCGGCGCCGCCCACAGTGACCGCCCCGCCGGTGACGTCGAACAACCGCGGGACGAGCGCGGTGATGGTGGTCTTGCCCGACCCGGTCGCGCCTACCAGGGCCATCGTCTCGCCGCTGCCGATCTCGAGGTCGATGCCGCGCAGCACGTCCTCGTCGGCATCCTGGTAGCGAAAGCGCACGTCGTCGAACCGCACGACCGCACCGATCGCCGAGCCGGGCGTCGACGGCTCGAGGATGGAGGACTTGGCGTCGAGCACCTCGAATATTCGCCGCGCGGCGCTAGCCGCCTCCTCGGTCAGCGCGAGCAGCCAACCGAGGGAGATGATCGGCCAGACCAGACGCAGGTAGAGGGTGAGGAAGGCCACTAGCTCGCCCAGCGTCATCGTGTCGTGCGCCACCGCGAGCACACCGCCGAACGTCACGCCGGCGAGGATCAGCTGGGGATGGCCCTCGAGCAACGCCCAGAACCGCGCCAGGGTGTCGATCTTGGTCAGTTCGGCGCCTCGCAGGACGTCCGCGTCGCGGCTAAAGTCCGCCAGCATCTGCGGGCGCCGTCCGTAGGACTTGATCACCCGGATGCCGAGCGCCGATTCCTCGGCCGAAGTCGCGAGGTCGCCGGTGAGATCCTGCGCCCGCCGGGCATTGCGGCTGTAGCGCAGTTCGAAGCGGCGGGTGAATACCGCAAGCGGGGTGACTGCCACCAGCACGAGCAGGCCGAGTATCGGGTGCAGATGCACGAGCAGAACCAGCACGACGACCGTGGTCGCCGAGTTGGCGATCAGGAACACAACGCCGAAGCCGACGAAGCGCCGGATGGTCGACAGGTCGGTGGTGGCCCGGGAAAGCAGCTGGCCAGATGCCCACCGGTCGTGGAAGGCGACCGGCAGACGCTGCAAGTGCGCGAACAGGTCGTGACGGATGTCGCTCTCGATGCCGAGCGCAGCGCTCGCCATGGCGTATCGGCGGACAAAGAACAGCACCGCCTCGGCCACCCCGAACAGCAAGGCGAGCAGGGCCAGCGGCCAGATGCCCCCGGTGTCGTGGTTGCGGATCGGGCCGTCGACGATGCGTCCGGTGACCAGGGGGACGACCGCCTGCGCGAGCATCGCGCCGCACGCGGTCACGACCATGACGGAGATCGCCGCCCGATGGGGGCGCGTCCACCGGCGCAAGCGCAACAGAGTACGCAATGCCCCCAATTCGCTGGGGGCGCGCTCGGCGTTCCGGATGGTCACGTGGGTTCACGTTACGTCCAGTCGCCGACACTCGGCGACCGAATAATGGGTCAGTCGCGCTTGCGCCGCACGCCCAGCATGATGTCGTCCCAGGACGGGATCCGTGCGCGCGCCGCCTTCTGTTCCTCGCTCTCGGCGGCTCGCGGGGGCGCGTTGTTCGCGGGACCGGCGAGGCGCAGCGGTAGCGGCGGCGCGTCGTGATCGACCGGATCGCCCTGCTGGTCGAACAGCTGGTCGTCGGGCAGGTCCGTGATGGCTGGCAATGGCGCGGTCTGCGATTCGGCGTCTTGCGAAGACGCGTCGTCGGTCTCGTTGCCGCGGCCGCCCGCCGGCGGATCAGGTACCGCCCGGACGACGGGACGGATCGGCCGGTCGCTGAGCAGGTCGGTGGCCGTCTCGTCCAGCGGGGTGACCGTGCGGGTGGCCAACGTGAACGCCCACTGGGCGGTGCGATCGGAATCCCCGCCGCGCCAGGTCGCCGAGATCACCCACACCCCGTCGTCGCGGCGGTAGGAGTCCCAGGACACCGCGGCCGGGTCGATCCCATGGGCGGTGTAACGACCGTCAACCGCCTCCCCGAACTGCACGAGCTGACCCTCGGTGGTGCTGCGCCGGGCGCGAGCACGGCGAGCCTCGCCGGTGATCCGGGAACGTTCCTCGAGTACGGGCGTGGCGAAGAGGAGGATTCGCTCGACCGCAACGCCGACCTCGGCGGCGACTTCGGCCGGATCGGCGCCTGCCCGGACCCGGGTCTGGATCTCCCGCGGGCTGAGGGTGATCTCGGGAACCTGGGACGGGGTGGCCTGCTGTCCCGCGCTGCCGACTCCGCGCTCAGGGTCGACAAGCAGGCGGAACTGTTCGTCCAGCTCAGGATCGACCTGCACGCGGAACTGTTCGTCTCCGTCGAGGGTTTCGACCACGAAGTGCTCTCCGTCGCCGCCCGGACCGACGAAGCGCAGCTCTCGCATGCTGCGACGATACGAGCCGGTCCGGTTTCGGCTCGGAGCACACGCCGAACAGCGCGCACATGTTGCCGGGTCCGCCGTTCACGCGACCGGGCATGCGCCTTGCGAATTAGAGCCGTTCGACGACGTAGTCGATGCAGGCCGTGAGTGCGGTGACGTCATCGGGGTCGACGGCGGGATACATCCCGATCCGCAGCTGATTGCGACCCAGCGCGCGATAGGGCTCGGTGTCGAGGATGCCGTTCGAGCGCAGCGTGGCCGCCACCTCCGCCGCTTCGACGCCGTCGAAGTCGATGGTGCCGACGACCGGGCTGCGTAGCGCCGGATCCTTGACGAACGGGGTTGCGAACGCCGATGCCTCAGCCCAGTGGTAGAGGCGGCTGGACGATGCGGCGGTGCGGGCGAGCGCCCAGGCCAGACCGCCGCGCTCGAGCATCAGCCCAAGTTGGTGCTCGAGCAGCAGCAGCGTGCTGATCGCCGGGGTGTTGTAGGTCTGCTGCCGGCGGCTGTTGTCGATCGCGAGCCGCAGGTCGAGCGACGGTGGCACCCAGCGCCCGGTCGCGCCGATGCGGTCGACCCGCTCGAGCGCGGCTGGTGAGAGAAACGCCAGCCACAAGCCACCGTCGGCGGCGAACGACTTCTGCGGGGCGAAGTAATAGGCGTCTGTTTGTGCGACGTCGATCGCCATGCCGCCCGCGGCCGAGGTGGCATCGATCAGCATCAGCGAGTCGCCGGCCGTCCCATTCACCCGGCGGATCGGCAGCGCCACACCGGTCGAAGTCTCGTTCTGCGGCCAGGCGTAGGCATCCACGCCGCCTTCGAGCACCGGCTCGGCGCCCTCGCCCGGTTCGGCCCGGACGATCGAGGGCTCGTCCAGGAACGGCGCCGCGGCGGCGACGGCGGCGAACTTGGCCGAGAACTCACCGCAGACGACGTGCTGCGAACGGTTGATGATCAGCCCGAAAGCTGCCGCGTCCCAGAAGGTCGTCGAGCCGCCGTTACCGAGGACGACCTCGTAGCCGTCGGCCAGGTCGAATAGCTGCGCAACACCTGCCCGGACCCGGCCTACCAACCCGCGCACCGGCGCCTGGCGGTGACTCGTGCCCATAACCGCGGAGCCGGTCGAGGTAAGCGCGGCCAAGGCGTCGATCGGCACCTTCGACGGCCCGGATCCGAACCGACCATCCGCCGGACGGAGGCTGTCGGGGATTACGATCCTCACGCCGCCATGGTCCCATCCGGCCGCACATTTCTTTACTCGCACCACAACCGGTGCGTGGCACCATGGATCGCGCGCCACCACGGCGTACGAAGACGATGGTCACCCGACCCCCCGCGGGTGTCCATCGCCTTTGTTTTGCCCGGCCGGGCAACGCTCAGGCTAGGTGCGAGATGTCGCTCCAACCGTCGACCTCGGACGGCTTGCGCGGGTTCGGGCCGACGTAATGGGCGGACGGGCGCACGAGCTTGGCAGCGCGCTTCTGCTCCATGATGTGCGCGCACCAGCCGGCGGTGCGTGCACAGGTGAACATCGCAGGCATCATGTGTGGCGGCACCTCGGCGAAATCGAGAATGACCGCCGCCCAGAACTCGACGTTCGTCTCGATCGGGCGATCGGGCCGACGCTCGCGCAGTTCTGTCAGCGCCGCCTGCTCGAGTGCGACGGCGGCTTCGTAGCGGGGCGCGTTGAGTTCCTTGCAGGTGCGACGCAGCACCCGGGCGCGCGGGTCTTCGGCGCGGTACACGCGGTGGCCGAAGCCCATCAACCGTTCGTGCCGGTCGAGGATGTTGGTGACTACCGGCCGGGCGTCGCCGGTCTTCTCGACCTCGGTGATCATGGGCAGCACCCGGGCCGGTGCGCCGCCGTGCAGCGGGCCGCTCATCGCACCGACCGCGCCGGAGATCGCGGCTGCCACGTCCGCGCCGGTCGAGGCGATCACGCGGGCGGTGAACGTGGAGGCGTTCATTCCGTGCTCGGCGGCCGAGACGAAGTACGCGTCGACGGCCTTGGTGTGGTCGGGGTTCGGTTCGCCGCGCCAGCGCGTCATGAACCGCTCGATGATCGTCCGGCACTGATCGATGCGCGACTGCGGGACGGCCGGGATGCCCACGCCACGGGCCGACTGCGCGACGTAGGACAGCGCCATCACCGAGGCGCGTGCGAGCTGGTCACGCGCCTCGTCGTCGCTGATGTCGAGCAGCGGCCGGTAACCCCAGATCGGCGAGAGCATCGCCAGCGCGGCCTGGACGTCGACCCGCACGTCACCGGTGTGCACCGGAATCGGGAACGGCTCGGCCGGGGGCAGTCCGGGGCCGAACTTGCCGTCGACGAGCAGCGCCCACACGTTGCCGAACGTGACGTGGCCTACCAGGTCCTCGATGTCGACGCCCCGGTAGCGCAGCGCGCCGCCGTCCTTGTCGGGCTCGGCAATCTCGGTCTCGAACGCGATGACGCCCTCGAGACCCGGGCTGTAGTCAGCTGCCATCGTGACGCGCTCCCATCGGGTTTTCTGAATGTCGGTGGCCATTCTGCTCACACGCTGCAAGGCACCGGCGACATCGAGGTTTCCGGTCGAGTGACAGGATTTGTCAGGTGAGCGATCCGGCGGCGATGCGGCGCAATTACGAGCATGGCGCGCTGGACGAATCCTCGCTCGCCGCCACCTGGCTAGCGCAGCTGATTCGGTGGTTCGACGAGGCGGTGGCCGACGAGCGGATCGTCGAGGCCAACGCGGTCGCGCTGGCCACGGCAGCCGCGGCGGGTACGCCGTCGGTCCGCACCGTCCTGGTCAAGCAGATCGACGAAGACGGGCTCGTTTTCTACACCAACTACGACTCAGCGAAGGGCCGTGATCTTGCCGCCAACCCTTACGCGGCCGCGGTGTTCGGCTGGCTGGCACAGGAGCGGCAGGTCCGGTTAGCTGGTCCGGTCGAGCGGGTGTCGCGTGGCGAAACCGAGGCCTATTTCGCCGGGCGCCCGCGCGGATCGCAGGTCGGCGCGTGGGCTTCGCCGCAATCGGCGGTGGTCGGCTCACGCGCCGAGCTCAAACAAGCCGAGCGCGTCGTAGCGCAGCGGTTCGGCGACCGGCCGATCCCCGCGCCACCTAATTGGGGCGGCTACCGGTTGCGTCCCGACGTGGTGGAGTTCTGGCAGGGGCGGGTGGACCGGCTGCACGACCGGATCCGCTACCGACGTGACGATTCGGTATGGCAGGTCGAACGGCTCGCGCCGTGACGACCGAGGACCTCGAACTGGATCCTGCGAAGGACCCCGCCGAACGGGCGCGCGGCCTGCGCGGAGCTCTGCGCCACCACGCCGTCGATACCCGCCCACTAGCGATTGGGCCGTTTCGTCGGCTGCTGATCGGTCAGGGCACGGCATTCATCGGCGCGATGCTCACCCAGGTCGCGGTTCCGGTCCAGGTGTACTCGATCTCCAAGTCTTCGCTGCTGGTCGGCATGGTGGGGCTGGCTGGACTGGTGCCGATCATCATCTTCGGCCTGTACGGGGGTGCGATCGCCGACGCGGTCGATCGGCGGGTGCTCTATCTGGTGACCTCGATAGGCGTCTGGGTGATCACCTTGGGCCTGCTCGCCCAGACGGTGCTAAATCTCAACAGCGTCCCGATCATCCTGGCCCTGGTGTTCGTCCAGTCGGCCCTGTTCGCCACCGGATCGGCGGCCCGCGGGGCGATCATCCCCCGGATCGTGCCCGCCGAGTTGGTGCCAAGTGCGAACACGCTCAACTTCACCGTCGCCAACTTCGGTCAAGTTGTAGGACCGCTGATCGCGGGTCTGTTGGTGGGGCTCAACAACGGTTTCGGCTACGCCTACGGCATCGACGCGGTGCTGTTCACCGTCGCGCTGTATTCGGTGCTGCGGCTACCTCCGATTCCGCCGGACGGTTCACTCGCCAAGCCCGGGCTGCGATCGGTCGTCGACGGGCTGGCGTTCATCGTGGCCCGGCCGGTGCTGCTGATGTCCTTCCTGGTCGACATCGTCGCGATGGTGCTGGCAATGCCGAGGGCCCTTTACCCCGAGGTCGCCGACGAGCGCTTCCACGGCACCGTCGGGCCGCTCTACGCCGCGATCGCGATCGGCTCGGTGCTCGCGGGCCTGTCGAGCGGCTGGATCGGGCGGGTGCGACGTCAAGGGATAGCGCTGACGGTCGCGATTGTGCTGTGGGGCGGGTGCGTCGCGGCGTCCGGGCTGGCCGATCAGCTATGGCTCGTAGTGGTGCTGCTGGCGTTTGCCGGTGCGGCCGATCTGGTCAGCGCGGTATATCGGCAGACGATCCTGCAGACCTACGCGCCGGATGAGATGCGTGGACGCATGCAGGGCGTGTTCATCGCGGTTGTGGCGGGTGGCCCGAGGTTGGGCGACCTGCGTGCGGGCGCGACCGCGGCGACGACAACCGCCACGGTGTCCTGGGTCGGCGGCGGCATCGCCTGCATGGTGGTGGTGGTGGTGGTAGCCGTCGCGCTCGTCCCGTCGTTTCGTCGCTACGACGCGTCCCGGCGTGCCGCCGAGGCCGGATCCGCCGACCGATAGCGTCACCTGCCATGGCGCTGTCCGGGCAGCAGTTCACGATCCGTGCCGGTTACCATCAGGCGACGATCACCGAGGTTGGCGCGGTGCTGCGTCGCTACACGTTCGGCGGGGCCGACGTGGTCGCGTCCTTCGGCGAGGACGAGGTGCAGCCGAGGAGTGCGGGTGGCGTGCTCGTGCCGTGGCCGAACCGGTTGCGCGGTGGCCGGTACACCTTCGATGGCCAGCCGCAGCAGGTCGCGATCACCGAACCGGATAAGGGCAATGCCTTGCACGGCCTGGGCCGGTGGGTCCGGTGGGCGCCGCTACGGGCCGAGCAGGCGCTGGTCAGCCTCGGCGTCGACCTGGTGCCGCAGAAGGGCTGGCCGTTCGAGGTGCGGGTCGAGGTGACCTACGGCCTGAATCCCGAGTTCGGGCTCACCGTGACCGCCGTCGCCCGCAATACCGGCGCCCGACGGGCGCCGTTCGGCGCGGGATTCCATCCCTACTTGGCCCTGCACGGGCACCCGCTGGACGAGGTCACGCTGCGGTTGCCGGCCAGCCAGCACCTGGTGATCGATGAGGCCGCGATCCCGGTGGGTGTCCGGCCGGTCGCCGGGACACCGCACGACTTCCGACGTGGTCGACGCCTGGGCAGGCTCCGACTCGACGACGCATACACCGGACTCGAGCTGGAGGACGGCCGCGGCGTCGCCGAGTTGCACACCGGGTCCGGCGCGGTGCGCGTCTGGTTCGATTCGACGTTTCGCTACCTGCAGGTCTTCACCGCCGAGCGGCTGATCCAAGGTTTGCCAGCGATCGCCGTCGAGCCGATGACTTGCCCCGCCGACGCGTTCAACACCGGCACCGGGCTGATCGTCCTCGAACCGGGCGGATCCTGGACCGGTTCCTGGGGCATCTCCCCCATCGGCGTGGAGGGAGAGGGAATCCGATGACCGTGGCCGAGGCCGTACTCGAGATCCGGACTTACCGGCTGCTGCCCGGTGTCGGCGAGGAATTCCACCGGATCTTCCAGACGCTCTGCGGGCCATTACTACGGCACTTTGGCATCGACGTCGTCCGCTTCGGTCCGTCCGAGCAGGACGAGGACGGAGCGCGGGACTACCTGCTGATGCGGGCTTTCGACTCCGTTGCCGCACGCGACGAGCAGGAGGCGCGCTTCTACGGCTCGAGCGACTGGCAGACCGGGCCGCGGCACGACGTGCTCAGCCGCATCGAGAGCTACCACACCGTCGTCTTAACAGTTGCGGTCGACGCCCTTGACGGGCTGCGCCAGCCGCCGGGCTGACCTGCTCCCTGATGCCGGAGCATCGTGCGACTAGCCCTGGTGGCTAGCCGCCGGTCCCGTGATTTTTCAGCTGGCCGCCAGTCAGCCACTGCGACCACGAAATATTCCACCAGCCGAAGCCGTCCCAAGAAGGCATCGTCGGCCCGCTCGCCGACGGGTACTGCACCACGTCGCCGACCTTGGCGAAGGTGTAGAACCACTGCGCATCGGCGACGGTGAGGTTCGTACAGCCGTGCGAGGTGTTGCGATTGCCGATGTTTCCGGTGTTCCAACTCGCTGCGTGGATGAATTCTCCGGAATACGTAACCCGGACCGACCACGGCACCATCAGCGAGTAATAGGGCTCACCCGGCGCGCTGACCATGTGCTGTGGATTCTTCTTCTCCGAGACGACCTTGGTGCCCTTGTAGGTCGGCGTCGTGGCCGCGCCCAGCGACACCGGCATCTGCTTGACGACCTTGCCGTCGGAGGTGACGACCATCTGCTCGCCCTGCACGGTGGAGATGTTGGCCGCGCCGGTGTTGATGTCCAGCGTCAGATTGTCGTCGAACGCGAGGCCCGGCCCGGCGTCCACGCCCTTGAGCGGCATCGACACGTGGATCTTGGCGTGTGGCTTCCAGTAATTCTGCTCGCGGTAGAGGGCTTCCAACTTGTAGTTCGGGTCGTTGGACCGCTGGAAGAACCAGGAGCCGTTGGACGGCTGCCCGTCGACGGTCACCTTGACCAGCTTGGTGAACTCCCGAGAGGTACCAGGCGCGACATCGAATTGAGCGATAATGGCCATGCCGATCCCGAAGGTCTGCCCGTCACCCTGAAACATGGTGATGTGCACCGGTTTGGTAGGCAGCTTCGGCTTGCTGCTCGCCGCGGAGCGCGCCGCGGAGGACGACGCCGCAGCACTCGAGCTGGCTGACGCGGCAGAGGTCAACTTGGCGGTGCTCCCGCCGCCACCGCATGCCGAAAGCAGCAGGGCGACGCCGAGCAGGAGGACGGCCACGGTGGTTAGCCGGCCATTGCGGACACAACGAGAGGTCATCAACACGCGGCCGAGCCTATGCGAACCCAGCCGGTGCGGCACAATCCGTTCCCGACGGCGCCGCATGGCGCGATCTGCGCCCGGCCCGGGCAGGATTCCTGGCATGAGCGACCTGGTGACCGCGCACACTTCTGACCTCGACCGGGAAACCCTCACGAACGCGCGGGCCCTGCTTGACCAGGTCTTCGCGGGCGAGATGACCGACCACGACTGGGAGCACTGGGAGGGCCCAACGTCCGCGTTGACCCCGACTGGCGTCGTGCGCACCGCCGACGAGGACGGCGCCGTCTACGTCCTGCCGGTAACCGTCGCGCTCGATCTGTCCGGTGAGCTCACTTGCGACTGGCGCGAGGGCGACGTCTGGTAACCCCGTTGCCGGGTTGGTGAGGTTGGTCTACTCGGGTAGCGGTTTCAACTCACCTTTGCCTGCGCGCAGGGTGATTCGGCCGGTGGTGTCAGCGATGGATCCCCACGGGACGAGGACGGCGTGGCGGTGCAGGCGTTGGATAACGGCGCGGATGAGCCAGGGGCCTTGCTGGCTGCGGCGGTCATAGCCAAGCAGCGATCCGGTGTGTCGTCGACTGACGATCAGCTCGGCGACTCGTGGCGCCTGCATAGATCCCCTGAGCGGGCCGTCCTGGACGCAGCGCAGATCAGTCACCACCCCGAGGTTCTTGCCGGCGGCGTCGTAGACGTCAAGGCCGATGAGGTCACTTGCTCTCATGGCGGCTTCCCGGGATCCGGCCGATGATGTGGGTGTCGACCCAGTCCTCAAGCGGGGTGACGTCGAGTTCGTCGTGACGCCGGGCGACGGTGATCGCGCTGCCGATGTCGCTGACCTGGGCGAAATCGATGCGGCGCGGATCTTCCTCCTGGCCGTCGGAAATGCGTCGGGCGATGGCAGTCATCCAGTGGCCGAGCCGACCGCCGAGGCGCGGGCCGAGGGCGCGGGGACCGACCAGTATTGCGGTCACGAACGGGTGGCCGGTTTCGTCGACGTCGAGTTCTAGGTCATCTACCTTGCACACGAATCGGCCCTCGGGGTCGACCACCTGCCGGTCGAGCAGGTGTAGGTGCAGGTCCAAGGTGCGCCCGCCGGCCATCACTGCCCCGCCTTCGTCCAGATCATCAGCGGTATCGCCGCCACGGAGGCGATGACGATGATGATGAGAAAGATACTTGCGAGCAGGTTGGTGAACCGGCCGTTGGCCTTGTCCCCCATGTAGTCGTGATCGTTGGCGATGACCAGGATCGGGAAGTAGGTCAGCGGCAGCGCGACGGCCGAGAACACGACCGAGTATTCGGTGACCTTGATCGGGTCGATCGTTGTCAGCACGCCGCCCACGGCCAGGATCAGCGTGAGTAGGACCACCAGGTGAAAGCGGGCCGCTTCACGCGGTCGCACGAACTTTCCCCATTGCCAGCCAAAGTATTGGGCCACGCTGTAGCCACAGGACAAGCCGGTTTCCAGCGCCGCGCCGAACGTAGCCGCGACGAATCCGAGGATGGCTACGGCGAGTGCGAGCTTGCCGCTGGCCACGGCGACGGGAAGGCCGACCTGGCCAAGCGTGCCGACGGTGATGTTGTTCGGCAACAGCACCAGGGCCGCGACCGCGGCAATGGCGAGCGACAGCACGCCGCCGAGCGGGAAGCCGACGAAGACATTGATCCGTTCGGTGATGATGTCCTTCTTGGTCCACTTCTCCTCCACCCCCCCGGAAGAGAAGAAGAACACCTCATACGGCGTCATGGCCGCGCCGAACAGCGCGATGGCGTAGTAGAAGTACACCGGTAGGCCCTCGTTGGCGGGCTTGTGCGGCACCGCGACCTGGTGCACCAGGTCGCCCCAATGCGGATGCAGTTGCCACAAGGCGACGCCGAACACGATCAGCGCAAGGCCCAGTAGGCCGAAGAGGTTCTCCAAGATGGAAAACCTCATCCGCCAGATGATCAACCAAACCGCGAGCCCCAGCATCGGCACCCACAGCAGGTAGTTCACGCTGGTTGCCAATTCGAGCGACAACGCGATGCCGCCGATCTCGGCGGTGAAGGTCAAGGCGGTAACGAGAAACGAGGCGATCAGATTCGCCAGGCCGGCGCGCGGACCGAGGCGTTCGCGAACCAAGTCGAACGTGCCGCGACCAGTCACCGCCGCTACCCGTCCGGACATCTCGGCATACAGGCAGATCCCGACCAGTCCCGTCAGCGTGGCCCAGGCCAGCGAGAGCCCGAATCGGGACCCGACCAGGGCATTGGTGACCAGGTCGCCGATGTCGACGAATCCGCCGATCGCGGTCAGGATGCCCAGCGCGACACCTAGCAGCCGCTTCATCCGCCGTGCTCCTGCGCGAACTTGTCCAACCCGTCGGCTGTGGCGGTGAGCTTCTGGGCCTCAGCAGCCAGTTGCTGAGTGTCCTGCCGTCGGGCAAGTATGCGCAGCTGGGCCATTCCATCGGCACCATCAGCCAACAGTTTGTCCAGGCTGTCGCGCAGCTTGTCGGCCGCCTCTGTGTCCGGAGGCTGGATCGAGTCGAACGTCGCCTGAATCGAGGAGAACGCGTCCTCCGACTCGCTCAGCACGGTCTGCAGGTAGGCCTGCGTGAGCTTGCCGTGCAAGCTCGTCTGCACGCTCAACAGCGAGGTCTGCAACTCCGAAAGGCTGTCCTGCGCGGTCCGCAGCGCCTTGCCCTCGTAGGTTGACGTCGTTCGCGCCGGACCGACGCATCCGCTGAGCGCGAGCATGATGGCGATCGCAGCAGCCGCGGTAGACAGCCCTCGCCTCACCGGTGACCACCGCCCCCACGCAGGACCACCACGGCGAGAGCGACCAGCAGCGCGGCGAACATCAGCCACGCCGCCAGCACCACCAGCCCGTCAGTCACCAGCAGAACTCTGCTCGACTTGCTCCCTGGCAAACAAGTACATGGTCGACGGCGTGTCGCGGAAGCCGAAGCCTTCGCACGTACTGTGAGCGAATCGCAGACGACGGCGCATTTGACGACGTACTCGCGGCGAACACGGACTACGTGTCCCGCTTCCAGCTCGCGGGCCTGCCGCCGCGCGCGGCGAAAGGTCTCGCCGTACTCACCTGCATGGACTCGCGCATCGAGCCACTGGCGATGCTCGGTCTCGCCCCCGGGGACGCCAAGATTCTGCGCAACGCCGGCGCCCGAGTGACCGACGACGTGTTGCGCACACTCGTGCTCGCGCGGTACCTGCTCGGTGTCGACCGGGTCATGGTCGTCGCGCATACCCGCTGTCGGATGGCCGACGGCAGCGAGCAGGACGTGCACGCCGCGGTGCATGCCGCCGGTGGCCCGGACACCCGGAGCATCTCCTTCCTGGTGGCGACCGACCAAGTCGCGGCGCTGCGCACCGACATCCAGCGGGCTCGGTCGTGGCCCTACCTCGACGGCATCGCAATCGGCGGGTTCCTGTACGACGTCGACACGGGCCGCATCTCGCCGGTCTGCTGAGCCAACCCGGTGGCGCGGCCCCGGCCTACCCATCAACGTGACACTCAGCCGCTCCTACCGCCAGCTACTGGGTGCGTGAATGGCGTGGTGGTGGCGAGTTCGACGAAGCCCAGGCGGCGAAGTATCGGACGGCTATCCGACGAGGCGTCGACCTGCAGGTAACGGAAGCCTCTGGCAGCGGCCAGAGCGGCCCGATGGGCGACGAGCGAGCGGAATACACCGCGGCTGCGCCAGGCGGGCACCGTGCCGCCGCCCCACAGGCTGGCGAAGTCGGTGCCGTGGTGGAACTCCATCCTGCCGCCGGCGATGGGCGTCTGCCCCGCCGCCACCGCGACCACGGCCGCACCTGCGTCGGGGTGCTGAGCAAGACGGGTCAGCCAGGTCGCGCTAAAGCCGGGGTGGTCTCCGCCGAATGCCTCGTGCCACACCCGCACGAGCATCTCGACTCCTCGCTCGTCAACGACCGGCAGCAGCTGCACGCCCGGTGGCGGCGGAACGTCGAGAGGGAGTTCGGAAATCTCTGCCACGAGCAGCGCCTCGATAGGTTCGGGCCGCAGACCCGCCGCGATCAACCGCGCGGGCAGGTCCGGTGGCTGGTCGGATGAGTAGTACTTCCATTCCCAGGGCCGCGACAGCTGAGCGAACCGGCTGACCTGCGCGGCGATAACCGCGTCCGCACTGGCCGGTTCCAGGTCGGACCAAGTCACCCCGCTCCACCCGTGGCCGGAGGAAATCAGCCGTACCACGCCGTCCTCACGCTCGACCCGCGTCTCCGGCCCGTCGAGCTCCGGCCGCCGCCGTATCTGCTCGTCGAAGGCCGCGAGCACCGCATGCTGGTCCACGTCGAGCAGCCCAACACCACCCGAGACTGTCCCGCAACCGATTTGGCGCAGTGCGTGCTGAGGCAGCACAGCGATCGAAGCGTCTGCCGACGGCCGCATCGTGGCAGCGAGGAGTACCGGCCATTTCTGGCGACTTCACGTCGAAACTTGGGTTGGTAGCCCTACCGTTCGGATCAACCGCGCACGAAGAGGAGTAGCTGGTGCACGCTTTGACTCCGTCCACTGCGGGTAGCTACTGATGTGGACTCTTCGAGAGGAAAGCCGCTCATGACCGACCCAAACGCACCCCGCCCCCAACAGCCGGTCCCGCCGTGGGATCCCGCGTCCGGATATGGACCGTCGCCTGGCGTTGCGCCGGCCGCACCGCCTGGGCCGGCTGGCCAACCGTTTGCCCCGACGGCGGCCGGACAACCGGCCCCGCCGACGGGTCAACCCGGCACGGCGGCGACGGGACCGCCCGGAACTCCGGCGCCCCGACACGCCGGCACGCCCGCGCCGGGATTCGACACGAAGGGCCGGGTGCGCCTCACTCGAATTAGCGGCGTGTGGGTCGGGCTGATCACGGCCGCAGTGTTTCTGATCCTGCTGGTGATTTTCATCGCCCAGAACCTGAACAAGGTGTCGATTCATTTCCTCGGGTTCAACGGGCACCTGTCGCTCGGCCTGACCATCCTCATCGCGGCGATCATCGGGCTTGTGATCGCGGCCGTCCCCGGGTCGATCCGCATCCTGCAACTGCGCCAGGCACTCAAGAGCAACACCCCGCGAGAGCAACGAGCCGGCAGGTAAACGCCATGCGGCTGACGAAGTTCTCGCACTCTTGCGTCCGGTTCGAGGACGGCTCCCGATCTCTCGTAATCGACCCGGGAGTGCATTCCGAGTCCGCCGCCGCCCTAGATGGCGCGCAGGCCGTGCTGATCACCCATGAACACGCCGACCACCTCGACCCGGCCGCGTTGCTGTCGGCGGTCAAGGCCAACCCGGGCCTACGCGTCTGGGCGCCGGCAGGCGTGGCCGTGGACGGCGTCGAGGTGACCGAGGTGCAGGCCGGCCAGACGTTCGAGGCGGCGGGATTCGCGGTCGAGACGTTTGGCGGCCAGCATGCGGTGGTACATCCGTCGATTTCGGTGATCGGCAACGTGTCGTACCTGGTTGCCGGCCGGGTCTACCACCCGGGTGATTCCTTCGCCGTGCCGACGAAGCCGGTGCAGACGCTGCTCGTGCCGATCCACGCGCCGTGGTCCAAGATCGCCGAGGTCATCGACTTCATGGTCTCGGTGCGCGCCCCGCAGGCCTTCCAGATCCACGACGGACTGCTCAACGAGGCCGGACTGCAGGTGTCCGAAGCCCACCTCACGCGGATCGGTGGCTCCTACGGCAGCGAGTTCCGGCACCTGAGCGCGGGGTCGTCGCTCGACGTGTGACCGCTGCCGCTGCGGCACGCTCAGTCGACACCGACGACGAGCACGGCGACGTCGTCGAGAGGCACGGTGTCCCGGGCTCGGGTGATCAGGTGATCGACGATGCGCGCGCAGGTTGCGCCGGGACCCAGCTGCCAGATCGAAGCGCGCACCTGCTCCAGGGCCTCGTCGAGCTCGCCGTCGTCGGCATCGAGGAGACCGTCGGTGAAGCAGACGATCTTGCCGCCCCGAGGCACCGACACCGATGCGCATGAGCGCGGATCGCGGGCGCCGCCGACGTTCTGCACCCCGATCATCACTCCGTGCGCGGCCGCCAATGTGTCGACCCGGCCGTCTGGATGGACGAGGAGCGGCGGCGGATGACCAGCGTTGGCGTACTGGAAAGTCGCCATTGAGCCGGTGGAAGGCGGCGTGAGCCGGCCGTAGATGCAGGTGGCGAGCAGGCCGAGCGACATCCCGTGCACCAGCTCGTCGACCTGGTTCAACACCTGGTCCGGCGCGCAGCCCGGCCAGGCGTAGGACCGCAGGACGTAGCGCAGTGACCCCATTGTGGTCGCTGCGGCGAAGTCGTGCCCCATCACGTCGCCGATCGCGATGCCGACCTGCCCGTCGGCAAGGGGAAAGACGTCGTACCAGTCGCCGCCCACCTCTGAGTGCGACATGGCCGGCACGTAGTCCGCGCGGAGCTCTACCCCGTCGATGACGGGAAGCTCGGGGAGCAGCCCGCGTTGCAAGATCGCCGCGGCATTGCGTTCCCGCGCGTACAGGCCGGCATTCTCGATCATCAACCCGGCGCGGACGGCGAGGTCGAGGACGAGGGCGAGGTCGTCCCGGGTGTAACGGCGG
This sequence comes from Actinomycetota bacterium, assembly GCA_040003255.1. Lineage (GTDB taxonomy): Bacteria > Actinomycetota > Actinomycetes > Mycobacteriales > Jatrophihabitantaceae > JBDUCV01. The sequence continues at coordinate 3,162 of JBDUCV010000015.1, read as the reverse complement.
CGACCGTTACCGGCGGCGATGCCGAACGCGCCGATGATCCGGTCGCGGGCGCTTAGCGGCACGATGATCATGCTGGTCAGCCCAAGTACCGGCGCCACCTCGGCCAACGCGGCGTCGGTACCCAGCAAAGCGAGCTCGGCGAACTGGACGTTCTCGACGAACACGTGCGGCACGTCGCCGCGCAGAACCTGCCAGATGGGCCCGTCCTCGTGCAGCCTCTCTGGAGCGAGTTCGCGCAACCGCTCGACCGCGAGCGCGATCCCCGGGTCGGATGAGGCCCGCTCGTGCAGCACCGTGGGCGTCTTCAGTTGCCCAGTGTCTTCATCGACAGTGTGCAGCACACACCACGACGCGAGGCGCGGCACGACGAAGTGGGCCAGCAGCGCAACGACCCCCTCCGGGTCGAGTGTGCCGGTGATCTCGCGGGTGAATGACGACAGCAGTGCCAGCCGCTCACCGGCGGTTTCGGCCCCGACCGGGACCGCTTTGCGGCTCGGGGGGGGCCCACGACGGTGCAAGGGGAGGAGGTTCATCGGCGATGAAACTACCGATCGCTGGACCGCGGCGACGCGCGCCCCGTCGTTCCTGGCCAGCGGACGGATTTGGCCGCCGCCACGGCGCGCCGGTATCGTGGTCGGTTGGTGTCACCACATCCCCACAGTTTGGTCGGTGCGGTGGACCGGTTGACGTCCTGACAGCGGCCCGACGACGGGTGGCACCGCGTCCAAGACGCTCAAAGCTGACTATGAACCAGTGACGAACAGAAGGCAGGCTCGTGTCTGTGAGCAGCAAGACCTACAGCCCGAAGCCGGGGGAGATCGCCCACCGGTGGCACGTCATCGACGCCGATGACGTCGTCCTCGGCCGGCTCGCCTCGCACGCGGCGACGCTGTTGCGCGGCAAGCACAAGCCGCAGTTCGCGCCGCACGTCGACACCGGCGATTTCGTGGTCATCGTCAACGCGGGCAAAGTCGCCGTCACCGGCGCCAAGCGGGACGAGTTTCGCTACCGTCACTCCGGCTACCCGGGCGGGCTGTCGAAGCGGACCGTCGGCGAATTGCTCGACAGCAAGCCCGAACGGGTCATCGAACTGGCCGTCAAGGGCATGTTGCCCAAGAACACCCTAGGCCGTAAGCAGCTGAAGAAGCTGAAGGTGTACGCCGGCCCCGAGCATCCGCACGGCGCCCAGAAGCCCCAGTCGTTCGAGATCAAGCAGGTTGCCCAGTGACGTCGTCCCAGTCGACCCCATACGCCCCGACCGTCGGCCGCCGCAAGGAAGCCATCGTCCGGGTGCGACTCTCGCCCGGCTCCGGAGCGTTCACGCTCAACGGCCGCACGCTCGAGCAGTACTTCCCGAACAAGGTGCACCAGCAGCTCATCCGGGAGCCGTTCGTGACGCTCGAGAAGGACGGCCAGTACGACGTGGTCGCCAGCCTGCGCGGCGGCGGCGTGACCGGCCAGGCCGGCGCGCTTCGACTGGCCATCGCGCGAGCGCTGATCGGTATCGAGCCCGACGACCGTCCGTCGCTGAAGAAAGCCGGATTCTTGACCCGGGACCCGCGCGTCAAGGAGCGCAAGAAGTACGGCTTGAAGAAGGCGCGCAAGGCGCCGCAGTACTCGAAGCGCTGATTCGACCGTTGGGCCGCTACTTCGGCACCGACGGCGTCCGCGGACTGGCCAATGCGGACCTGACGCCCGAGCTTGCACTGGCTGCGGCCGGAGCAGCTGCACGGGTGCTAATCGGCCACGACCCCTCGCACCGCCCGTTGGCGGTCGTCGGCCGCGACCCGCGCGCGAGCGGCGAAATGCTCGAGGGTGCCGTCGTCGCTGGGCTGGCCGCCGCTGGGGCGGATGTGCTGCGGGTCGGCGTGTTGCCGACTCCCGCCGTCGCCTATCTCACCGCTGACTACGGCGCCGACCTCGGCGTCGTGCTCTCGGCAAGTCACAATCCAATGCCCGACAACGGGATCAAGCTGTTCGCGCGCGGCGGCCACAAACTCGCGGACGAGCTCGAGAGCGAGATCGAGGACGGTATCGACTCGGTCAGCTTCGGCACCCGTCCCACGGGCGCTGCGATCGGCCGGGTCCACGACGAGCCCCAGGCCGGTGCCCGCTACCTCCACCACCTCCTGGGTGCTGTATCGGTTTCGCTCGCCGGCCTACGGGTCGTCGTCGACTGCGCCCACGGCGCCGCGTCCGCGCTCGCCCCCGAGCTCTATCGCCGCGCGGGCGCCCTGGTTACGGCCGTTGCTGCCGAGCCGGACGGCCTCAACATCAACGACGGTGTTGGGTCCACGCACATGGACGGCTTGGTCGCTCGGGTTCTGGCCGAAGGCGCCGACCTCGGCATCGCCCACGACGGCGACGCGGATCGGTGCCTGGCCGTCGATGCCGACGGGCGCATCGTCGATGGCGACCAGATCCTCGCGCTGTGCGCGCTGCGCTTGCGCGGCGAGGGCCGGCTACGTGACGACACGGTCGTCGCGACCGTCATGAGCAACCTCGGCTTCCACCACGCCATGCGCGACGCCGGAATCGCGGTGGTCACGACGGCGGTCGGTGACCGCTACCTGCTCGAGGCGCTGCGCGAGCGAGGCCTTTCCCTTGGCGGCGAGCAGAGCGGCCACGTGATCTTCACCGAGGCGGCCACCACAGGCGACGGGCTGCTGACCGCCCTGCACCTGATGGCGGCCATGACGTCGTCCGGACGCACGCTCGCCGACCTGGCATCGGTGGTGCACCGGCTGCCGCAGGTGCTCCTGAATGTCCCGGTCGCCGACAAGGCATCCGTCGCCGGCTCGCCGGCGGTGACCGCGGCGGTGGCCGACGCGCAGGCCGAACTCGGCGACGGGGGCCGAATCCTGCTGCGTCCATCTGGCACTGAACAGCTGGTACGCGTCATGGTCGAGGCCGACTCCGCGGCGCATGCCGACGAGGTGGCCCGCCGGGTGGCCGCCGTCGTTGGAGCCTGACCGTCTGTCGCGGATCGGGGCGGACTTGGGGTGGTCAGTACCGCCCGGTCCAGGCGAGCTGCCAGGTCACCGGGCCGAGGATGCCGGTCTGCGGCAGTCCGTTCTGGCCCTGCAGCCGTTTGACGACGGCCAGCGTGTTCGGTCCGAAGTAACCGGTGCCGACCGGGAACACGCCGCGGGCGTGCATCTG
>JBDUCV010000064.1:0-11960 GCA_040003255.1 Actinomycetota bacterium | reverse complement strand
CGTCGCCGGCCTCCTTGCGCCCCTCGTATGGCGGTATCGCCCGGTCGCCACCGGGAGCGTCGTCAGGCGTGTCGTCTTGCGGGCCCATCGGATTTACCGTGCTCATCGCGTCCTCCGTTCTGCTTGGTCGGCGCTCAGCCGCCATCACCCGACGGCATGACAGGTGAATCCTCGTGGATGGGTTTCTGCGGGTCGATAGCAGTCGAATCGTTGGCGTCCGCTGTGCCCGGTGGCCGATCGACGGGGCCGCCGGCCGGTTCGTCCGCCCCGGTATCGCGTGAGCCGGGTGCGCCGCGGTCGGACTGCGGCTCCTCGCTGAGCTGCTCGCCTGGTTCTGAGTCCATGACTCCTCCTGTCGATGACGTTTGCCGTCACATGCTCCGCATGCGCAGGTAGCGTTTGACATCGGGCACCGAACGTACGCCGACGACGAGCGCGCCCACGGCAACCGCGGACATCACGAAGGCTGTGATCATTCCGATCATTCGCATGCCTATCCCTCCTCCTCTCGCAGTTCGTAGGGCGCCGCGGACAAGGGTTCGAGCTCGTCCGGAGCGAAGTACAGATAGCGGCCGTACCACTCGTGCAGGTCGGCTGCCGGATCGTCGGTCAGCACGACCGCGACGTGGTCGTTGCCGTCGACGTCGGCGTACACCGCGGCCACGGTGGCGTCCTGGTCGGCGAAGAACAGGTCCTGGGCATCGGCCCGGCGGCGGGGGTGCACGCGCACCCGGCTACCGCGCGACACCGCCACCCCACCGACCCACACCGCGTCGCGCTCGGGAGCCACGCTCGCATCGACGGCCGGATCCCACCAGGGGGCTCCGCCCGTGTCTGCCCAGGTGGGCACATCAAACGCCTCGCGCGCCGCGTCCAAATGCGGGTCGCGGAGAACGCCGTGCAGGCGCTGCAGCGCTTCGGGCGACATCGCGTCGCAGCGGTCGATGATCGCCGCGGCATGGGGATCGGTCGCTCGGGCCTCCGCCTTTTCGGCGTCGGTCATCGTCATTACGCGCAGCGTCAGGATCTCGTCGATCTCGGTCGAGTCGAACAACGCCCCTGCGCTCTCTGGGGCAACGGCCGGGTGGTCGTAGAGGATGATCGGCGACACCAGGACCACGTCGTCCTGGTCGGAGGCGAGCACCGGCCAGCACCGGGCGTTGCGGCACGCCTGCGCGGCGTCGCGGGCCGGTTCGGGTGGGTCGAGCAACGACACGAACCGCCCCGGCGCGGTGAACAGCAGCAGGTGCGCGCTCAAGAACGAACGCGACAGGGCCGCGTCCCGGTCAGCAGCCATCTCATCGAAGCTGTTCGTAACGACGACGCTCAGCCGGCAGAGCCGATTGGCGTCCCCGTCGTCAGATGCGCCGGCCGGATCGACGTCGATGACGCGGATCGAGACCTCGCCGCGCAACGCCTGCCGGCGTCGCATGACCCGGCCGATTTCCACTCCGGTCGGGTCCAGCAGCATTTCGACGTCCTCGCCGCCGGGCACCGGCACCCGCACGGTGCGGCCCTCTCGCAGTTCTGCGACCCGGAACGGTCCGAGTGCCAGTTCATGCGGAACGGCTTCGTCCCAGCTCACCCAGGTGTCGGTGCCGGCTCGCAACTGAGGTACCCGCTCGAACTCGGCGGGGCCGGCTGAACCGGGCAGCAGCCGCTCGACGTCTCGGGACTGCAGCTGAAGGAACCGCAGATCGATCGACAGCGTCCCGTCGGCCGGGGTGCGCAGCAGGCATTCCGCATGCATCTCGGCCGGCTCACCGGCACCGGGCGCCGCGCCGGGCGGGCCGAGGATGCCGAACTGCCACCGCAGCTGGTTCTTCTCGGCGCTGGCACGGTAGGGGTAGAGCAGATAACCCTCGTAGAGCACGGCGTCGGCGACAAGCCGGGCCTGCTCGAGCGCTTCGTCGAGCCGGGAGGTCATGGGACCACCTCGGCAGCACCGTCGAGCAGCAGGGCCACCGTGTCGTCCCAGCCGAGCAGAGCGTGATCGGTCTTGAACTGATGCAGTGCGGTGAACTGCTCGCGTCCCAACCGGATCCATGCGCTGTTGGGAAAGTGGTCGTCCATCAGCTGGCGCCAAACCCGAACCGGCAGCCGATAATTGGCCTCGGCGTTCCAAGAAACTTGCTCCACCGAAAACCCGGTCTCGCCGCGGGTGAACACGGTGCCACTGAAGAGCAGCACGAGTGGCACCTCGCCGTCGCCCAAGGCGTTGAGGTACTTGCTGGCCGATACCTCGAAGTCATACGTGCACGGCAGCGGCAGATCAACCTCGGTGCTGCCAGTGAAACCCTGGACGAGGGTGACGCAGTGCGTCCACAGGAACGGCCGGACCGTCTCGGACCACCGAGCCCGCCGACCGAAGAGGTCGAGCAGGGCGTCCCCTTCGTCGTCGCTGTAGGCCCGGCGTTGCGGCTCGATGCGAACCTGGACGCGCAGCGCGGCGGCGTGCACGACCGCTCCGGTCGTCTCCTCGATGCCAAGCCGCACGGACAGCAAGGGTGAGGCAGCGAATCGTTCGGGCACGATGTCGCGAACGGTGAACTGCAGCTCGGTCATTTCGACACCGCCGGGCTTACGTCTTCGGGCCTAGCAGCCGATCCGCGGGCCGGCTTGCTGCGCGCCGCGAGGGAATCGAAGTAGTCGGCTAGGTGAGCGCGAGCCTCCTGGCCGCCGTCGAAGCCGCGCCACACTTGGCGCAGCCGCCCGACCAGCTCATAACAGCTGTCGATCGGCACCAGATAACACTCCACTGCGGTCCGGCCGCCGTCCGGCGCGCGGAGGATGATCGCCTCGACATCGGGCGCGGCGGTGGTCAGGACAGGGTGCGCCGCGACGACGGCGTCCCACGCTCCAAGGGGCAGTTCGGACTCGGTCGCACCCGCGGGCCCGGGATAGAACGCAACCGTGCGATCGAGCGTCGAGTTGTGGAACAGGAACGCCAACCCGACCGGGATCTGCAGCTCGTCCCACAGGGCGGCCGATAAGCGCAGCGACGAAAACGACAGGTAACGGTTGGGCACCGCCCGGTATTTCAATTCCGCCGAGTCGTAGTCGAACAGCAGCGTGCAGGCGCGACAGGTGCAGAGCAGGCTGCGGCTGGTTAGGTTCACCACGTGCGAGTGTTCCTCGCCGATCGGTGCCGCGCACATCTCGCACCGCTCGCCGTCAGGGACCACCCGTTCGGCCGCCTTGATCCTGCGCAGGATCGACAGCGCATTGGTGTCTGAGCCCATTGCGCCCATCGCCTCGGTCACGCCACTACGGCTGCAGGGGTGGCGATCTGCACGCTGCCGTCGCGGACAAGCAACGGAAGCGGCTCCAGCATCTCCTCGTCACGATCCAGGCCGGCACCGGCGCGGCGCACGTCGAAGTGATGTCCGCAGCCCGGGCAGCGCAGCACCGCAGCGCCCACCGGGCCGCCGGCAAGGCGGTGCAGCGGCGCCCCGGCCAGCCCGCTGCCGCAGGACGGGCAACGATCGCGGAATGCGAACAAGTCGGTACCGACCCGGCACACCACCACCGCAACGCCGGCCACGAGCCGGCCGTCGGCTCGGCCCTCGGCCAGCTCTTCGGCGCGGTCGAGCACCTGCCAGCCCGCAGCTCGCTCGACCGACGCGGGTGCTGTGCGTACCCGCAAGCTCGAGATCGGAATGACGCCGTTCGTCGGCTGCGACGCCGACGCCAACACCTCGATGTCGGTGACCTCTGGGGCGGCGTCACGCACCGCGCCGTCGACCGCCAGCTCGAGGGTGGCCGAGGACGACGCGCAGCCGTCGCAGCTACCGGTCAGCCGAAGCCGGACGACGCCGTCGTCGGTGATCTCAACCAGCTCGACGTCGCCGCCGTGGGAACCCAGATACGGGCGCACCGAGTCCAGCGCGCGCGCTACCCGGGTCGACATGTCATGCGGGTGCAGGCCATGCACCAGCAGCAGACCGGACACCAGCTCGTCACTGGCCAGCGCCTCGAGTGCCTGCTCGTCGAGGCGGCCCGCGTCGTGCAGCAGCTCGAGCAGGCGTTCGAGGCCCGCGCCGTAGAGATCGACCACGACGCGCACCAGTTCCTCGGCGCGTTCCCGGGCCACGACTCCCCCGGACGCGCTCGCCGTGAGCAGCGCCTCGATGCGCTCGCTGCTCGTCTGCAGCTGGGCGGCACCGCGGACGCCATCACCGTGCTGCGCTGGCTGGCTCATGCCGCCTTCTCCCTGGTCGACCGCGATCGGGGTGCGGACGGCCTATTCGGCGCCCACCGCGCCGGTCGGCGTGTGCACCCGCTCGAGGGTCTTGCCACCGCCGAGGTACATGTGCACGCCGCAGGGCAAGCAAGGATCGAAGCTGCGCACGGTGCGCATGATGTCGATGCCCTTGAAATGCTCGCGGTCGTTCTCCTCGAAAATCGGCTGCCCCTGCACGGCGTCCTCGTACGGCCCGGACGTGCCGTAGCTGTCTCGAGGGCTGGCGTTCCACGGGGTCGGCGGGTAGGGGTGATAGTTCGCGATCTTGCCGTCGCGAATCACCAGGTGATGCGACAGCACCCCGCGCACCGCCTCGGTGAACCCACAGCCGATGCCCTCGTCGGGCACCTCGAACTTCTCCCAGGTCTTGGTGTGCCCGGCCCGGATCTCGACCAGCGCCTTCTCGGCGAAGTGCAGTGCGCAGGCCGCCGCGTAGGCCTGGAAATAGGTGCGGGCACGATTGCGCTCGAGGGTGTTGCTCCACTGCGGAATTTTCCACTCGAGCGTCATGGGCGGCTTGAGGATCGTCTTGGGCAGGTTGATCTGCACGCTCGACCCGGTCGACTTGACGTAGCCGATGTCAACCAGGCCGGCGAGCGCCGTCGACCAGAGCCGGGCCAGCGGACCACCGCCGGTGTCGAGGGCCAGGTAATCCTTGCCGTCATACCAGCGAGGGGACATTACCCAGCTGTACTTGTTGTCGAGGTCGCGCTTCTGCGGCCGCGGGTTGGTGTGCTGGTTCCACGGGTGCCGGCGGTCGACGGGGTTACCCAGAGGATCGTTCTTGACGAACATCTCCTGGCCGTCCCAGTCGTCGTAGTACGAGCTGCCGAGCAGGATCCGGATGCCGAGGTTGATGTCGACCAGGTCGGTGGTCACCAGCCTGCCGTCGACGACGACGCCCGGGGTGACGAACATCTTGCGGCCCCACTGGGACATGTCCTTGTACTCGAAGTTGCAGTACTCCGGGTCTTGGAACGAGCCCCAGCAGCCGAGCAGCGTCCGGCGCAGACCGACCTGCTCATAACCCGGGATCGCCTGGTAGAAGAAGTCGAACAGGTCGTCGTGCATCGGGACGACCTTCTTCATGAACTCGACGTAGCGCATCAGCCGGGTCATGTAGTCGGTCATCAGCTGGATGGTGGCGACAGTGCCTACGCCGCCCGGGTAAAGCGTTGACGGATGGACGTGGCGGCCTTCCATCAGGCAGAACATCTCACGGGTCCAGCGGCTGACCTGCAACGCCTCGCGGTAGAACTCGCCGGTGAACGGGTTCAGCGAGCGCATGATGTCGCCGATGGTGCGGTAGCCATGGTCGCCGGCGTGCGGCGCCTCGGTGTTGTTGGCTTGTTCCAGCACGCCGGGGTTGGTCTCGGCGACCATCTTCTCGCAGTAGTCCACCCCGACCAGGTTCTCCTGGAAGATGTTGTGGTCGAACATGTACTCGGCGGCCTCGCCGAGGTTGACGATCCACTCGCCGAGATGCGGCGGCTTGACGCCGTACGCCATGTTCTGGGCGTAGCACGAGCAGGTGGCGTGGTTGTCTCCGCAGATCCCGCAAATCCGGCTGGTGATGAAGTGCGCGTCGCGCGGGTCCTTGCCTTTCATGAAGATCGAATAGCCACGGAAGATCGACGATGTGCTGCGACACTCGACGACCTTGCGTTCCTTGAAGTCAATCTTCGTGTAAATGCCGAGGCTGCCGACGATGCGGGTGATCGGATCCCACGCCATCTCGACCAGTTCATTGCCGTTGCTGGCCTTGTTTCTGCGCTGCGGCGACGTCCTTGTCGAAGTCATACCCGCGTCCCCTCAGACAATCTCGGTAGTCCGCGCCGGCTGGCACGGGCAACGGCTGGCATGGAGTAGATCAATTACCAGGTGCGTCGGGCGCCCGTGGTCAGCTGTTTGCCGCGATGGCGCCACTTGGGTTCCTTGTCCACGGTCTTGGTCGTCACGCTGCGCAGCTTGCGAATGGCCGTCCCGTACACGCCCGATGCCGCGGTCGACAGCTTGCCGCCCGGTGGCTCGTCCATGAACGGCATGAACTTGTCCGGGAACCCGGGCATGGTGCAGCCGATGCAGATGCCGCCGACGTTCGGGCAACCGCCTATGCCGTTGATCCAGCCGCGCTTGGGCACGTTGCACTTGACCACAGGGCCCCAGCAGCCCAGCTTGACGATGCACTTCGGTGAGCCGTACTCGGTGGCGAAGTCACCCTGCTCGTAGTACCCGGCCCGGTCGCAGCCCTCGTGGACGGTCCTGCCGAACAGCCAGGTCGGTCGAAGCGCCTCGTCGAGCGGGATCATCGGCGCCTGCCCGGTGGCCTGGTAGAGCAGGTAGGTCAGCGTCTCGGAGAGGTTGTCCGGCTGGATTGGACAGCCCGGGACACAAACGATAGGCAGGCCGGCCTTGGACTTCCAGTCCCAGCCGAGGTAGTCGGGCACACCCATGGCTCCGGTTGGGTTGCCGGCCATCGCGTGGATGCCACCGTAGGTCGCGCACGTACCGGCGGCGACGATGGCCAGTGCCTTGGGTGCCAGCCGGTCCAGCCATTCACTTGTCGTGACGGGCTGACCGGTCTCTGGGTTGTTGCCGAACCCGCACCAGTAACCCTCGTCCTTGAGCGACTCGTTGGGGATCGAGCCTTCGACGACGAGCACGAATGGCTCCAGCTCGCCTCGATCGGCCTTCCAGAACCATTCGAGGAAGTCGTCGGCGCCACCTTGCGGGCCACATTCGAAGTCGATCAGGGGCCAATGGACAGCGATCTTGGGAAGTCCCGGTAATGCCCCGAGAGCGATCTCTTCAATGCTGGGCTGAGTCGCCGCGGTCAGTGCGACGGAGTCCCCGTCACAGCTGAGCCCCGCATTGATCCACAACACGTGGATCAGCGTCTCTTCGGCTTTGATCGCTTCGGCAGTCGGCATCGGGGCCACCCCTCACGAAGGACCTGCGTTGAGGACCTGGTGCATCGCCGGAGCCGACGGATGCGGCCCGTACGATGCGTCAGTCTTTGCTACGCCTGGCGTGATCATCTGTCAAGCGATGTAAGCCTGGGTATCTCAGGCGGCACTCGCAGCACGAAGCACGAGTCGCGCGTGACACCGGCGACCTCGCCGCCATCGGCGAAGGCCGGCACGAACACCCCACGCAACGCGTGCCGCCAGGCGCGGGCCAGCGCCGGGTTCTGCTGGCGGAGCGCGACGATATCGCGCGGCAGCTGCACCAGCAACACCTCGGCCTCGGCGCCGGTGAGGACGGGCGTCCCGTCCTCGGCGAGGACGAATGCGTCCTTCGCGCCGGCCTCACGCAACGCAGCGAGGTCGGGCGCATCCGTCCGTCCCGCAGCCGCGGCGACGGCCCGCTGCGAAGCCAGCTCCCAGGTCACCAGGCAGCGGTCCGACTCGTCCCCGGCGTTTATTGCGTCGGTCATCGGACCGTAGAAGTTGACCAAGAACTCGGTCAACCGGGCGCCGAGCTTGGTCACGTTGAAGTAGGCGTTGCGGGCCACCAGTGGGTCGGCGGTCCACACAATGCGGTCCAGTCCGGCCGCGAGCGCCCAGGAACGCTGGTGTTGTTTCAGCACGAAGCCGATCCCGGATCCCTGCGCCCCGGGTACCGCCCCGGTGACGTGCGAGTGCAGGTGCGGACCCAGTTCGCCGTCTGCGCGAACGCCGACCGCGGCGCCGACCGGCACGCCGTCGCGACGCGCGATCGCCACGTAGTTGCCCCATCGCGCCAGCACCCAGGCGAAGTCCGATGTCAGCGGGGGCTGTCCAGCGGGGTTCGGCCAGACGGCGCCGAGCACGTCCACCGCGGCGCGGGCGTCGGAATGCGAGCGGACGAGATCGACCTGCACGTCCGTCATGACTACGGCCGGATCGTCTGCACCGAGGTGCTCACCTCGTCCAGCACATCGAGCTGGACGTCAACCCCGATGCCGGGACCAGTAGGTACCCGGATGTAACCGTCCTCGAGCACGAACGCTTCGGTGATGTCGCGGGCGTAGAAGCGGTCGGAGGCCGAAACGTCGCCGGGCAGGGTGAACTCCGGGCCGGCAGCCAGGGCGGCATTGGCGGCCCGGCCGATGCCGGTCTCAACCATCCCACCGCACCACACCGGCACCCCGTTGGCCTCGGCGATGGCGGCGATGCGGCGAGCCTCGAGGTAGCCGCCCACCCGGCCGGGCTTGATGTTGATGATCTGGCAGGCGCCCAGGGCGATCGCGTCGGCCGCCGCTCGTGCCGACGTGATCGACTCGTCCAGGCACACCGGAGTGCTGATGCGCCTGGCCAGCGCCGCGTGACCCCGCATGTCGTCTTCGGCCAGGGGTTGTTCGATCAGCAGCAGATCGAAGGCGTCGAGCCGCGCGAGGTGTGAGGTGTCGCCGAGGGTGTAGGCGGTGTTCGCGTCCACCTGCAGCAACAGGTCATCCCCGAAGCGTTCACGTACCGCTCGCACCGGTTCGACGTCCCAGCCAGGTTCGATCTTCAGCTTGATCCGGACGTAGCCCTGGTCGAGGTAGCCGGCGACCGCGTCGAGCAGCTGCGGCACCGAGTCCATGATGCCGACCGACACCCCGGACGGGACGCGGTCCCGTGTCGAGCCGAAGAACGTGGCGAAGGACTGTCCCGCCTGGCTCAGTTCGGCGTCGAGGACGGCCATCTCGACGGCCGCCTTGGCCATCGGATGTCCCTTTATCCCGGCCAGCAAGCTGGCAATCCGTCCGGCCGTCAGTTGCTCGGCCGCGAACAGCCGTGGCAGCAGGAACCGCCGCACGACGTCCTGTGCGCCGTCGGCGTACTCCGCGGAGTACAAAGGCTCACCCTCCGCGACGCACTCGCCCCACCCTTGCCCGTCCGCTGTGATCACCCGGACCAGAAGCGCGTCCTTGGCGTGCTGGGTGCCGAACGAGGTTCGGAACGGGGTGACCAGAGGCAACGCGATTCGGCGTAGTTCCACGGCGGTCAACTTCATGCCGCCCACCCTGGCATGGCCAGTGGGTGGACACGCCGTGGCAGCAACGCGGGCGTCTTGTAGCGCTCAGCCCGCCGTCTCGAGGACAAACACCGGGATCTCACGGTCGGTCTTTTCTTGGTAGTTGGCGTAGTCCGGATATGCGGCTACTGCCCGCTGCCACCAAACCGCCTTCTCCTCAGCGGTGACTTCGCGGGCGGCCATGTCCCGGCGGACCGGACCGTCCTGCAGTTCGACGTGCGGATCAGCCAGCAGGTTGAAATACCACACCGGATTCTTCGGCGCACCGCCGAGGGAGGCCACGACGGCGTAGGTGCCGTCGTGCTCGACGCGCATTAATGGTGTCTTGCGCAGCTTTCCGGACTTCGCGCCCTTCGTGGTCAGCACGATCACTGGCATGCCGCGCATGGTCGTGCCCTTCGTCCCGCCGGAGCTCTCGTACAACTCCACCTGGTCGCGGACCCACTTCGCTGGACTTGGGTCGTATTCGCCGTGCAGAGGCATGCGGCCAGTCAACACCCTGGCTTGCCGTTGCGTGTCCCCTGACTGGTCGAGCACGGCAGGATGGCGCGATGAGGGACGTCCTCGACTAAGCGAACGGCCGTCGATCGTCAGGCCGAGCGCAAGGGCCGCGTCGCCTGCCGTGCACGCAGGTCGGCGATGATCGCTGCGTCTGCGGTGCTGCACTTGCAGTGGGGACTCGGCGAGGGCCCGGCGCGCGCTGGCCTGGTGTTCGCCCCGGCGGCGATCGGCTTCGCGGTCACCGGCCTGACCTGGCGCCGGCTGCCCGTCCTCGTCGCGGCGGCATTCGCGCTCGGCCTCATCCGCTCAACCCGCGTGCAGAGTCGGTACCGATAGCGGCCTCAGCGTCCACCGCCGATCGCCCGGGCTCGCTGCTCGAGGCCGGGTCCGCCGTAGGGGTAGTCCGCCGGCTCAGGGTCGCTGGCCGCGTCCAGACGTGAGCGCTCCGCCGCGGACAGCATCAGGTCCGCGGCGCCCAGGTTGTCGGCCAGTTGATCCGTCGTTCGAGCGCCGAGGATCACCGAGCTGACAGCTGGCCGCTCGCAGAGCCACGCCAGAGCTATCTGTGCCATCGACGCACCGCGTCCATCGGCGAGCTCGCGGACGGCATCCACCACGTCCCAAGTGCGATCGACCCGGCTGCGCCGGTCATAGGCCTCGACGCCGCGCTCGGGGTTCTCGCCCAGCCGGGTCTGGCCGGAGGGTTGCGTACTTCGCTGGTACTTGCCGGTCAACCAGCCGCCGCCCAGCGGCGACCAGGTCAGCAAGCCCAGTCCCGCCGCCTCGCAGGCCGGCACGATCTCCCACTCGATCTCGCGCACCAGCAGGTTGTATTGCGGCTGCAGGCTTACCGGTCGGGCCAGGTGCTGGAATTCGGAGATGTCGACAGCCCTTTGCAGCTGCCAACCGGTGAAGTTCGACAACCCCACATAGCGCACCTTGCCCGATCGCACCGCGTCGTCGAAGAACCGCATCGTCTCCTCGAGCGGGGTGAGCGGATCGTAGGCATGGGCCTGGTAGAGATCGATCGCGTCGACTCCCAGCCGGCGCAACGAAGCGTCCAGCGCCGCACTGAGGTGTCGCCGGGATAGCCCTCCGTCATTGGGGCCGTCGCCCATCGGGAACCGGCCCTTGCTCGCCAGGACGACCCGGTCGCGGGCGCCGGCTCGGCTCGCCAGCCAGCGCCCGATGATCTGCTCGCTCGCCCCGTCGCTGTAGACGTCGGCCGTGTCGATCAGGTTGCCGCCGTACTCGAGGAACATGTCGAGCTGAGCCTGCGAGCCGTGCTCATCGGTCTCTGACCCGAACGTCATCGTGCCCACCGCAAGCCGCGATACGACGCATCCGCTACGGCCAAGCAATCGGTATTCCACGGTCTTCCTCGCTAATCCTCATGCTCCGAGCGTCTCGAAGTCGGCCGCTTGATGCGTAGTCGTGCGAACGCGCAGCACCTGGCTAGGTAGGGCTGCCAGCCACCTCATCAGCCATCGCTGCAGGTGGACTCGAACGCAGGGCACGCAGCCGTTCGTACCAGTCGGTCATGCCCTCACCATGAGTAGCCGAGATGGTGAGGAGGTCCGCGAGCGGGTTAACCAGTCGCACGTTCGAAGCGAACTCGGCGATTTCCACGTCCAGGTAAGGCAGCAGGTCGGCCTTGTTGAGCACGACAAGGTGCGCGCCGCGAAACATGTGCGGGTATTTCAGCGGTTTATCGGGCCCTTCGGTCACCGCGGTGATCACGACGCGGTAGGTATCGCCGAGATCGAAGAGGGCCGGGCAGACGAGATTGCCGACGTTCTCGACGATCACGAGGGAGTCGGCCACTGGGTCTAGCTCGTGCAATCCCCGCGCCATCATCTCGGCGTCCAGGTGGCAGCCGGCCCCGGTATTGATCTGCACGACCGGGCATCCGGTCGCCCGGATTCTTTCACCGTCCAGCAACGTCTCCTGATCGCCCTCGATCACCGACAGCCCGAACTCGGCGCCGACCTCTCGGATCGTTCGTTCGAGCAGGGTGGTCTTGCCCGCGCCGGGCGCGCTCATGAGATTGACGACCGCGACGCCCCGCTCGGCCAACCACGCCCGGTTGCGCATCGCTTGCAGGTCGTTCTTGGCGAGGACGCGCTGCTCGAGCAGCACGGTCTGCCCGTCATCGGGCTGCCGCGGCCGGCGAGTGGCGTGCGGATGGTCGCCGTCGTGCGGATGGTCGCCGTCG
>JBDUCV010000063.1:0-12060 GCA_040003255.1 Actinomycetota bacterium | reverse complement strand
ACTCCGACATCTATGGCGGCTCCTATTTGGACCCCACGCCCTAAGGGTCCGCGCGGGTCGGCCGCGGCTCACGAGCGCATCCCACTGCGGGTACGCGGCACGTACCCAGGCGGCGGTGTGCAGTATTCGACACAGTGTGAGCGTGATGTAGGCCTGGTGGTGCGGGTCGTGCAGCGGCGTGGCGTCGTCGAGCAACGGCGCCCAGTCCTGGTGCAGTGACCGCAGCGACGCGGCCCGCATGGCGGTCATGCTGACATCAGGGACGACATCCGCAGGCGCCGGCCCGCGGAGCGCGATACCTCGTCCACCCAGGACGAACAGGTTCATCGTCCACTCCTGGCCATACCGGGGGTCCGGATCCCACATCCGGCCGCCATTGACGTAGGGAGGCGGCTGCGCCGGCGGGTCCGAGCTGGCGAGCAGGTGGCGCGGCAGGTAGGAAATCTCCAAGCGAGCGGCCCACTTCGGCTGTTGAATGGCGAGGTCCAGGTGCAGGGCGCTGAGCGCAAGGCGCTGAGCCGCGGTGATCGGCCGCTGCAACAGTGCGAGCAGGTCAATGTCGCTGCTGCCCGGGTCGAACCCGCCGTAGCTGAGTGACCCGGTGAGGTACAGCCCCAGCAACTGCTCGCCCAGAATCTCGTCGAGGCCGCTGTTGAGCAGCCGCAACACCTCATCGACGTCGGGGTAGTTCTCGTAGCTCAGGCGACCGGCCGGCATGTGCTCATGCTGCGGGAGTTCGACGCTCGGGGCGTAGCGTCCGGGAGCGATGGACGCGAGCGGATGGGACGCCCGGTACGCAGAGACTGACCGGGTCTGGTCGGCCGAGCCGAACCGCTGGGTTGCGGCGGAACTCGTCGGCTTGCCCGCTGGCCGGGCCTTGGATCTTGCGGCGGGCGAGGGGCGCAACGCGCTGTGGTTGGCCGAACGTGGTTGGCAGGTCACCGCGGTCGACTTCTCCGCCGTCGCCCTCGAGAAGGGCCGGGCCGAAGACTTGGCCGGCCGAGTGCAATGGGTGCACGCCGACGTGCTCGACCTGGTACTCGACGCGGGAAGTTACGACCTGGTGATCGCCGCGTACCTGCACCTCGTCGCGGCCGAGCGACGACTCGTGGTCGGTCACGCCGTGCGAGCGTTGGCCGCCGGTGGCGTGCTGTTCGTGGTCGGCCACGACACAACGAACTTGACCGACGGCACGGGCGGCCCGCAGCACGCCGATGTGCTGTTCACGCCGTCCGACATCGTGGACGACCTGACGGCCAGCGGCGAACCGGTGCGGATCGAGCGCGCCGACAGGGTGCTTCGACCGGTCGACGGCGCGCCCCGTCAGGCGATTGACGCGCTGGTGCACGCGACTCGGCGCTAGCGTCACGTCCATGCAGGACCGCACCCCGTCACCTGACGATCTCGATCCGGTCGAACGCGCGTCGGTAGATGAACTGGCGGCGCTACAGTTGACCCGGCTGCAGTGGTCGCTGCGCCACGCCTATGAAAACGTGCCGCATTACCGCGCGTCGTTCGAGGCCGCCGGCGTGCACCCAGACGACTGCCGCTCGTTGGACGACCTCGGGCGGTTCCCGTTTACCACCAAGCAGGATCTGCGCGACAACTACCCCTTTGGCATGTTCGCCGTGCCCCGCGAGCAGGTTTCCCGGGTGCACGCGTCGTCCGGCACGACCGGACGGCCAACTGTCGTCGGCTACACGGCAAACGACATCGCGACCTGGTCGCAGGTGATGGCCCGATCGATTCGGGCATCGGGTGGTCGACCGGGCGACATCGTGCACGTCGCCTACGGCTACGGGTTGTTCACCGGCGGGCTGGGCGCTCACTACGGCGCGGAGGCCCTCGGCTGCACGGTGGTCCCGGTGTCCGGCGGGATGACCGAGCGGCAGGTCATGCTGATCCGGGATTTCGCGCCGGACGTGATCATGGTGACACCGTCGTACATGCTGGCGATTGTCGACGAGATGCAACGGCAAGGCATCGAACCGAGCTCGACCTCACTCGCCGTCGGCATCTTTGGTGCGGAGCCGTGGACGAACGACATGCGGGTGGAGCTCGAACAGCGGCTGGACATGCATGCCGTCGACATCTATGGCTTGTCCGAGGTAATGGGACCCGGCGTGGCGAACGAGTGCGTCGAGACGAAGGACGGGCTGCACATCTGGGAGGACCATTTCTATCCCGAGATCGTCGACTCGGTCACCGGCGAGGTATTGCCGTCGGGGGAGCGCGGTGAGCTGGTGTTCACCTCCCTGACCAAAGAGGCGATGCCGGTGATCCGCTATCGCACCCGCGATCTCACCAGGCTCTTGCCGGGCACCGCCCGGACGATGCGACGGATGGAGAAGATCACCGGTCGGACCGATGACATGATCATTCTCAGGGGCGTCAACCTGTTCCCGACCCAGATCGAGGAGCTCATCCTGCGCACGCCGGCGCTCGCGCCGCACTTCCAATGTGTGCTGTCCCGCGCCGGACGTCTCGACGCGATGACGGTGCGCGTCGAGCGCCGCGTCGACGCAGATCCTGAGGCGGCGGCGCAGGCCGGGCAATCCCTCGGCGCGCTGGTCAAGAACTCGATCGGGGTGAGCGTCGAGGTCGAGGTGCTGGATCCGGACGGCGTGGAGCGCTCGACCGGCAAGATGCGCCGCGTCGTCGACGACCGGCCGGCCCGCTAACCCAGGCATGGGGCCCGCAGTCCGCGGCCGCGGCCGCGCTCAGCTGCGCAGGCCGTCGAACGCAACGGCACACACCACATCAGCGAGGGCAGCCGCGTCGGCCGAGCCACGACGCGGCCGGAACCACTCGACCAGGGAGTTGACCATGCCGAACAGGAGCCGGGCGGTCACCGCCGGGTCGACGTCGGGGCGCACGTCGCCGTCCCCGACGCCTTCTTTCACCAACTCTGCGACGTAGCGGTCGAACTGCCGGCGCTTGGCGAGCGCGCGACGTTCGACTTCGGTGTTGCCGTGCACTCGTAGCAGGAGCGTCACATAGGGAAGTCGCTCGACGAGCACCAGCACGCTGCCCCGGACGAGATGCTCGAGCCGGTCGACCGCAGGCCGGTCCAGACCGCGCGTCTCGGCAACCACCGTCGCGAGTCCGCCGAGCGCATGGTCGAGCGCCCGGCGCAGCAGCTCATCCTTGCTCGCGACATGGTGGTAGATCGCCGACTTGCTGATGCCGAGACGACGGGAAAGGTCTTCCATGCTGGTGCCGTCGTATCCGCGCTCGATGAACACCTCGACCGCGACGGCCACCAGGGAATCAGCGTCGTATCCGGGACGTCCCGGCCCGCGGGTCACCGGACCGCCAAGGTGTGGCTGCGTCCGCGGAACTCGGCGATGACCTGCTCGCCGCGGCGGACCGTGACATCATAAAGACCATTGCGGCCGAATCGGGTGCGCACGACGGCCTCGGCGATCAGCTCGTCGCCAAGATGTGCGGGGGCGACGAAGGTGATCTCGGCGCTTGCCGCGACCGTCGCCGGGCCATAGCTGTTGCAGGCACAGGCGAAGGCGGTGTCGGCCAGGCAGAAGACGATGCCGCCATGGGCGATGTCGTGTCCGTTGACCATGTCGTCGCGCACGGTTATAGCCGCCTTGGCTTGCCCGTCGCCGGCGGACAGCACCCGAATGCCGAGCGCCCCGGACGCGCGGTCGTCGGCCATCATCGTGGCAACGGCCGGTGGCAGCTGTGACATGGCCCCCCCGGGGTGGATCCTGACCGAACGGTCGGTCAATAATAGGCCCATGCCCGATGTTTTCCTGGTCGATGGGGTACGCACGGCACAGGGCCGCTACGGCGGCGCGCTGGCCGGTGTCCGGCCCGACGACCTCGCGGCCCTCGTCGTCGGTGCGGTGCTACGCCGCACCGGGCTGCCGGGCGACGCCGTCGACGAGGTCATCCTCGGTGCCGCGAACCAGGCCGGCGAGGACAACCGCGACGTCGCCCGGATGGCGGTCTTGCTGGCCGGCCTGCCCGACACGATCCCGGGTTACACGGTCAACCGGTTGTGCGCGAGCGGGCTGACCGCTGTGGCGAACGCGGCTCAGGCAATCCGATCTGGCGAGGCAGAGCTGATCGTCGCGGGCGGCGTCGAGTCGATGACCCGCGCACCTTGGGTGATGGCCAAGCCGGGCACGCCGTGGGCGCGCCCTGGCGAGGTGTTCGACACGTCACTCGGTTGGCGATTCGCCAACCCGGCGTTCCGTGGTCGCACCCCCGAGGTCACCTTGTCGATGGGGGAGACCGCCGAGGAGGTCGCGCTGCTCGACGGCATCAGCCGGGCGGACAGTGACGCCTTCGCCCTCCGCAGCCACGAGCGGGCGCTAGCCGCGATCGACGCCGGCCGATTCGCGAGCGAGATCGTGCCGGTCGGCGACGTAACGGTGGACGAGGGGCCGCGACGTGGTTCGTCGCTCGAGCAGCTCGCAGCGCTGCGTCCGGTGTTTCGCGCTGACGGAATCGTCACCGCCGGCTCGTCGTCGCCGTTGTCGGACGGTGCAGCGGCACTCGTCTTGGCGAGTGCGGCCGCGGTTGAGCGCCACGGTCTGACGCCCCGCGCGCGAATTGTCGGCTCGGCGAGCGCCGGCGTGGCGCCGCACCTGATGGGCCTGGGGCCGGTACCCGCGACCGAGAAGCTGTTGGCGCGCATCGGTTCGTCGGTCGCCGACCTCGATGCGATCGAGCTGAACGAGGCATTCGCCGCGCAGAGCCTGGCGGTGATCCGGCGACTCAAGCTGGACGAAGACCGGGTGAACGCCGATGGCGGGGCGATCGCACTGGGCCATCCGCTCGGCTGTTCAGGAGCGCGGATCCTGGTCACCTTGCTCGGTCGGATGGACCGCGAGGACGCCCAACGCGGACTCGCCACGCTGTGCGTCGGCGTCGGGCAGGGCGTCGCAATGCTGATCGAGAGGAACTGACTGATGCCGGTGCTGCGTAATTACATTGGCGGGTCGTGGGTAACCCCGTCCGAGGGCGGGATGCCGCTGCTCGACGCGGTGACCGGGGATGAGGTCGCTCGGGTGTCCTCGTCGGGTATCGAGATGGGGGACGCGCTGGCCTATGGACGCAATACCGGGGGGCCCTCGCTGCGCGAACTGACCTTCCACCAGCGGGCGGCGCTGCTCAAGGCACTCGCGTTGCAGCTACGCGACCACCGCGACGAGCTCTACGCCCTGTCGGCGCGCACCGGCGCCACCCTCGGCGACTCGAAGTTCGACATCGACGGCGGCATCGGCGTGCTGTTCAGCTACGCGAGCAAGGGACGACGCGAACTGCCCGACGGCACGGTGTATGTCGAAGCCGCACCTGAGCCTCTCGGCAAGGGCGGCCAGTTCGTCGGCCAGCACATCTGCACGCCGCTGCGCGGGGTCGCCGTGCAGATCAACGCGTTCAATTTCCCGGCCTGGGGACCGCTGGAGAAGTTCGCGCCGGCGTTTCTCGCCGGTGTGCCCACCCTGGTCAAGCCGGCCAGCCAGACGGCCTACCTCACTGCGCGGCTCGTCGAGCTGATGATCGGGTCCGGGTTGCTGCCCGAAGGGTCCCTGCAGTTGCTCTGCGGCAGCGTCGGCGACCTGTTCGATCATCTGACCGAGCAGGACCTGGTGTCGTTCACCGGCTCAGCGTCTACCGCGCAGCGACTTCGCACCCACCCGACGGTCGTGGCCCGATCGGTGCGCTTCAACGCCGAAGCGGACTCGCTCAACTGCTCGATCCTCGGCCCCGACGCCGTCGCGGGCACGCCGGAGTTCGACCTGTACGTCAAGCAGCTCGTCAACGAGATGACGGTCAAGGCCGGGCAGAAGTGCACCGCAATCCGACGCGCCATCGTGCCCTTCGAGTTGTTGGACGACGTTGCCACCGCAGCAAGCGAACGGCTGGCCCGGGTCACGATCGGCAACCCGGCGGATCCGTCCGTTCGGATGGGCGCACTCGCCAGCCTCGAGCAGCGTGAGGAGGTGCGCCGCTCGCTCAAGGCGCTCCTCTCGACCGCCACGGCGGTGTTCGGTGATCCCGATCAGGTAGACGTGGTCGGAGCCGACACCGAGCGCGGCGCGTTCATCTCGCCCGTGCTGCTACGCGCCGACGACCCAGAACGCGCCGAGCCGCACGAGGTCGAGGCGTTCGGCCCGGTAAGCACGTTGCTGCCCTATCGCGGCGTCGAGCACGCGATCCAGCTCGCCGCTCGAGGCTTGGGCAGTCTGTCCGGATCGGTCGTTACTGCAGACGTGGACTTCGCCGGCGAGGTCGTCCTCGGGGTGGCGCCGTGGCACGGTCGGCTGCTCGTCCTCGATCGGGACGACGCGCCCGAGTCGACCGGACACGGCTCGCCGCTGCCGATGCTGGTGCACGGCGGACCCGGCCGGGCCGGCGGAGGCGAGGAGATGGGCGGCATCCGCGGGGTGCTGCATCACATGCAGCGCACCGCCATCCAGGCCAGCCCTCGAGTGCTCGGTGCGGTGACGAAGCGCTGGGTGACCGGTGCCGAGCGCACAACCGACGACACGCACCCGTTCCGCAAGTCACTGGCGCAGCTGCGTATCGGCGACTCGGTGGTGGCCGGTCCACGCCTGGTAAGCCAGGCCGACATCGACCACTTCGCCGAGTTCACCGGCGACACGTTCTACGCGCACACCGATCCGGTGGCGGCTGCGGCGAACCCATTCTTCGACGGTGTGGTCGCGCACGGCTATCTGGTCGTGTCGCTCGCCGCGGGATTGTTCGTGGATCCGGCGCCTGGGCCGGTGCTCGCCAACTACGGCCTGGAGAGTTTGCGGTTCGTCACGCCGGTATATCCCGGCGACGAGCTGACCGTCACGCTCACCTGCAAGCAGATCACCCCGCGAGTCGACGCCGACTATGGCGAAGTGCGCTGGGACGCGGTGATCACTAAGCAAGACGACTCGATTGCGGCCACCTACGACGTGCTCACCCTCGTCGCGAAGGAGGGAGACGGATGACCGACCTGCAACAGCACTTCGACGACACGATTGCGCACGACCGGCGCATCGAGCCGCGGGACTGGATGCCCGAGGGATATCGCAAGACGATGATCCGCCAGATCGCGCAGCATGCGCACTCGGAGATCATCGGCATGCAGCCCGAGGGCGATTGGATCACCCGTGCGCCATCGCTGCGTCGCAAGGCGATCCTGCTCGCGAAGGTGCAAGACGAAGCCGGTCACGGCATGTACCTCTACAGCGCCACCGAGACGCTCGGCGCCGACCGAGCCGACCTCACCCACAAGCTGATCACCGGCAAGCAGAAGTACTCGTCCATCTTCAACTATCCGACACTGACTTTCGCCGACGTGGGCGTGATCGGCTGGCTGGTCGACGGCGCGGCAATCTGCAACCAGGTGCCGCTGTGCCGCAGCTCCTACGGCCCGTACGCGCGCGCGATGATCCGCATCTGCAAGGAAGAGTCGTTTCACCAGCGGCAAGGTTATGAGTTGTTGCTGACGATGATGCGCGGTACCGAGGCTCAGCGGGCAATGGTGCAGGACGCGACCGACCGCTGGTGGTGGCCGTCGCTCATGATGTTCGGACCGCCCGACGATCAGTCGCCCAACACCGCGCAGTCGATGGCGTGGGGGATCAAGCGGCATACCAACGACGAGCTGCGACAGCGCTTCGTCGATATGAGCGTGCCGCAGGCAGACGCACTCGGGGTGACGCTGCCCGACCCAGACCTGCACTGGAATGCCGACCGCGGGCATTACGACTTCGGTGCCGTCGACTGGGACGAGTTCATGCAAGTCGTCCAGGGAAACGGCCCGTGCAATGTCGAGCGGATCGCGAACCGCAAAGCCGCACACGAGGGCGGGGCGTGGGTGCGCGAGGCAGCGACCGCGCACGCCGCGAAATCCCGGCGCAGCGCATGAGCGCGGTTTACTGTCCCGAGACAGGGCGAAGCGGCGGATCGGATGAGTGACTTCACCGCCGAGGGTGGCCACGGGGCGGTGCCCACCGCGGACGTGCCGGTTTCCCCGAAGCCCGAACAGGTCCAGTCGGACTGGCCGCTGTACGAGGTCTTCCTGCGCGGCAAGCGCGGGCTCAACCACGTCCACGTCGGATCGCTGCATGCCGCCGACGCGCAGATGGCGCTGCACCACGCGCGCGACGTCTACACTCGCCGCAACGAGGGCGTGAGCATCTGGGTCGTGGACTCCGCGCAGATCACCGCGTCCAGCCCGGATGAGAAGGATCCGTTCTTCGCGCCCAGCGGCGACAAGGTGTACCGGCATCCGACGTTCTACGCCATCCCCGACGACGTCCCACATATGTGATGAGCAGTGAAGGCACCGCGTACAAAGCTGCCGATGTGACGAGTAGCGACGACACGGCCTACGACGCGCTCACCGAAGCCGGTGGCGACGATCATCGCTGGGCCTTCGGCACCGGCTTCGACGATCCGCTCGCCGGCGTTGATACGTCGATCCCGGACGGGGTGAACGGCGATGACCTTGCCGGCTATTGCCTGATGCTCGGTGACGACGCGTTGATCATGTCGCATCGCTTGCAGGCGTGGGTAGCGCGCGCACCGGAGTTGGAAGAGGAAGCCGCGCTCGCGAACGTCGCGCTCGACCTGCTCGGGCAGGCCCGGCTGCTGCTGACCCGAGCCGGCTCCGCCGACGGGACCGGTCGCACCGAGGACGACTATGCCTACCAGCGCGACGAGCACGAGTTCCGCAACGTCACGCTGGTCGAAGCCGCCGATACCGATTTCGCGACGTGCATCGCCCGCTTGCTGGTGTTCAGCGCGTGGCGGCTCGCGCTGGTCGACCAACTGGCCAGCTCCCGTGATCCGGTACTCGCGGCGATCGCCGCGAAGGCCGTCAAGGAGATCACCTACCACCGCGATTACGCCGCACAGTGGGTGATCCGGCTGGGCGACGGCACGCAGCTTTCCCGCAGCCGGATGGCCGCGGCGATGGCCGGCGTCGAACCTTTCATCGGCGAGCTGTTCACTGCACATCCGGTCGAGTCGCGACTCCTCGAGGCTGGGGTTGCGGTCGACCCGGCGACGCTGCGCACCGAGGTCGAGGCGATCATTTCCCAGGTGCTGCACAGCGCGACGCTCGAGACGACACGCCCACCGACCGTGGCACCGCATGCCGATGCAGTCGGCCGTGACGGCCGACACACCGATGCGATGGCAGCACTGCTGAGCGAGTTGCAGAGCGTGGCCCGCGCCCTTCCGGGGGCGACATGGTGACCGCGACAATGAGCGCCTGGGACGTCGCCGCGCAGGTGCCCGACCCGGAACTGCCGATGCTCACCCTGGCCGACCTCGGCATCCTGCGTGACGTGACGGACGACGGCGCCACCGTCACCGTGAGCATCACCCCCACGTACAGCGGCTGCCCTGCCCTGCGCGAGATGAGCGTCGATCTGCGATGCCGGCTGATTGCCGCTGGCTTCGCGCGGGTCGAGATCCGCACCCTCCTGCACCCTGCGTGGACAACGGACTGGATCACCGCGGCCGGCCGTCGCAAGCTCGCCGAGGCCGGCATCGCGCCGCCTTTCCCGGCGCCGAAACGCAGAAACGGCCCGATTCCGCTGACCCTCCAGCCGACCGTGAGACGGGTGCGCTGCCCGCTGTGCGGTTCCGGCGAGACCGAACAGCAGTCAGCGTTCGGTGCAACGGCCTGCAAGGCGCTCTACCGGTGCCGGGCATGTCGCGAGCCGTTCGAGTACGTCAAGGAGATCTAGTGCCGCGCTTCCATCAGCTGACGGTCGCCGCGGTCGACCGGATCTGCGACGACGCCGCGGCTGTGCAATTCGAGGTACCCGCCCAGTTGGCCGAGCAGTACCAATTCCGACCCGGCCAATCGCTGACCGTGCGCCGCATCGTGGACGGCCGCGACGAGCGGCGCAGCTATTCGATTTGCGCGCCGGCGGGCAGCCCACCGCGCATCGGCGTGCGCGAGGTCGCGGACGGCGTGATGTCCGGCTGGCTGGTGCGTCAGGTTCGGCCCGGAGACGTGGTGGACGTTCAGCCGCCATCCGGATCGTTCACCCCAGACGTCGAGTCCGGCGGCGAACACGTGTTGATCGCGGCTGGCTCCGGCATCACGCCGATGCTGTCCATCGCTTCCTCGCTGCTCGCCAATCCGGCGAGCCGGGTGACCTTGCTCTACGGCAACCGCCGCGCCGACTCGGTCATGTTTGCCGACGAGGTGGCCGACCTGAAGGACGCGCATCCCACCCGGCTCCAACTCGTGCACGTCCTGTCCCGCGAGCCGCAGGAGGTCGAGCTCTTTAACGGCCGCCTCGATGCGGCGAAGTTGCGCGAGCTGCTGCCGGTCACCTGCCGGGTTGGTGGTGTCGACCACTGGTGGCTGTGTGGGCCGTACGGCATGGTGACCGACGCGGTCGAGGTGCTGACTGATCTGGACGTCGCTCGCGAGCGGATCCATCGCGAGCTGTTCTACGTCGAGGATGTGCCACCGGAGCAGGTCCAACACGTAGATGCGGCGCTCGACGGTGCGGCCAGCGAGGTCACCGTCGTGCTCGATGGGCGTACCACCACCACGACCGTGCCGCGCGATACGCCGATCCTCGACGGCTCGCAGCGGGTGCGCCCGGATTTACCGTTCGCGTGCAAGGGCGGCGTCTGCGGTACCTGCCGAGCCAAGCTGGTGGTGGGCGACGTGCATATGCGGCGGAATTTCGCCCTCGAAAAATCCGAACTAGACGAGGGCTTCGTGCTGACCTGCCAATCGCTGCCGGTGACCGACGAGGTGACCGTCGACTTCGACACCTAGCTCGGTCATGTCGCACCGCGATGGGCGGCGAGTCATGAGTTCGGTCGTCCACGAGCGGTCCGTCCGGCTGGGCGGGCACACGGTCTCCTTCCGCGAGGCAGATCCCGAGGATGGGCCGGTGGTCGTCCTGTCGCACGGCCTTGCGTCTGACGGCGGGACGTGGGAGCCGGCGCTCGTTCCGCTCGCCGAGCAGCGCGCATTGCGGCTGACGCCGGAGAACGTGGTCAACCTGGAACGCGCGGGGCGGGCATTGACCGCACGCCACGCGGCGCGATTCGCCGATGTGCTCGCCGATTTCGTCCTGACCGCGGCGCCGGCTGTTTGAGCGTGGCGGCCCGATTGGCGGGCCGTCGACATCGACCGGGAGGTGGAGTCCAGCGAGGAGTTGCTCGCGGCCGCCGGGGCGCGCCGACCATTCCTCAGCGGTCTGACGAATCCATTTGGGCGGGCGTTGACCGATCCTTGGCCTCAGCCACCCCGGCGTACGAGTTGGCCCGTACCCCAGGCAGGTGCTTGTCGAATGCGGTAGCGGCGGCGGCGAGCCCGACGAACAACAGCGCTATCTACATGCTGTTGATGGCGACCCTCAGGTAGCCCAACGCGTGCACATCCGCGAAGTGGTACGGGTAGAAGTCTGACGAGAGAGGTCCGCGAATCAGGCAGAAGATCATGTAGCCGAGGGGGAAAAGGATCGTCAGCTTTGCGATGCGCCCAGAGCTGAGCCCGCGCGGCCCGAACAGACACCACCCGAGCAGCGCAAGGATGGGCACCACCGTGTGCAGCAGTTGGTTGGCCGCCTGCGCCCACGTCTCCAAGTCCAGCAGCTTGCCCAGGGCCACATGGAAGACGATGAAAGTCACCGTGATGGCCACCACTCCGATGAGCCGGAAGACCCGAAAGACCGTCGAAGTCCGGTTCGGATTGAGGGCCAGCAGCAGCGTGGTGACACCGACGACCAGATTCGATAGCACGGTGAAGTACGCGAAGATATTGAGTGCCCGGTTCAGCGGGCTGCCCCCGAACGCGGTGCTGTCATTCGCGGATACAAACAGTTGAATGATCACCCCCGCCAGCACCGCGGCGGACGTCGCAGCAAACCATGACCGGGCCCACTTCGGAGGCACGTCGGCACTCTTCGGCTAACCCGGTCTTCTCGCGAACGCGCGCGACTAGCGAGATGGCGCCGGGCGACGCTCGCTACCCTGCTCGACAGCCGGAATATTCAAGGGGCGGTAGCTCAGCCGGTTAGAGCAGGGGACTCATAATCCTCCGGTCGCGGG